>CAKTSW010000051.1 GCA_934613165.1 uncultured Ellagibacter sp. | reverse complement strand
GATGATATTCGGCATTGCTTGCGCCTTTCGCTTTCCGTTCGTTGCAAGGCATATATGCTTCGAATTATATGCTATTTAGAAGGGGCTCCCAAATAATCGCTGATAAAAGCATCTGCGGCGCGCGCTGCGATCTGAGCCTCGTCGTAAGCGCTCCGGTCGTCTTCCGTGTCTCTTTCGAACAGGTCGGAAAGCACGGCGATCGGGTCTTCGGGAAGCTTCTCCGCTAAAGCCGTCGCTTCCTCTTCCGCTCGGTTGTACCAGTCGTTCTGCTCAGTCGCCGTCGCCGTGTCCTTGCTTGCGAGCGCGTCGTTCGAGGCGATGGCGTACCCCTGCGCCTCGATGCGCTTGTTCAGGTATGACGTATAGGCCGAGAAATCCGCCTTCGGGTAAAGAAGGGAGGCGGAAGTGAACGAATCGAGCGCCTTGCTGAACAGGTCGATCGCCTCATTCGCCTTCTCCGAAGATGCGGCAATGTTCTCCTCGGTCGCGTCGGCCACGAGCGATGCCGCCTCACGCGCCGCAGCGTCACCCGTTAGAAGCTGCTGCCACGCCGAAGTCGCCTTCTCCTTCGCCTGAAGCGTCACCTGAAGCCGCGCGATCACGTTCTTCCCGCACGTGAACATCTTCTCGCGCGACGAGATCGCGGCGTCGGATTGTTCGGACACGTTGCTTGTCTGCGCACCGCTGTTCGTCGCCAGGGCGGCATGCGCTTCGTCCGACGCCGCCGAAAGGCTCGCATGTGCCGTGCTTTCGTCCTTTTCAAGCCGGCCCGCGAGCGCATCGACTTCGTCTAGAGAAAGGGACATGGCCTCGCCGTTGCCGATGCGCGTCATGTATCCGTCTATCCCAGTGAGCTCGTCGTCGATCGGTTGAAGGGAAGAGAGGGCGCTTTGCAAGCTCGCCTTCGACTGCTGCTGCGTCGTGAATTCGTTGTAGCCCCACCAGCCGACCGACCCGATAGCCACGCAAGCGACAACCGCAATCGCGACTATCGTCAGAAGCTTGCCGCGGCGGCGCCTCATCTTCCGTGCGGCAACCAAATCGGCGGTCGACGCACGGGCCTCGCTCTTCGAAGAGGCTGCGTGACGACTCCTCTTCGCGCGCGATTCCTTCACGTGCTTCTTGCCGCGACCGAAAGAGACCCCCTTGCTCGACTGCTCCGCGCTTCGCTTCAGCGCGAGCCCCTCGTCTTTCGAAGGGGTCGAAAGCGACTTCTTCTTGCCCGGCAACGTGAAAAGCGGCACCGACCCGAACGGGTTCAACCGTTTCCCGTCCGTCCCGTCGAGCCGATTCTTCGCAGCATCGAGCACGCTGAAGGAAATCTCGTTCGACGTTCCTTCGGTGTTCCGCTTGATGTGCGCCGCTTTGGCTATCTTGTTGACTCGTCTACCCATCGCAGTGTTTCACGTGAAACATCACCGATTCGCGTCGGCGACCGACTGCACGATTTCGTCGATCGTGCACACCTTGATCGTCTTGCTCGGCAGGGAACGGAGGAACACTTTGCCGTACCCTTTCGTCACGAGGCGCTTGTCGGCGAGAATGAGCACGCCCTTGTCCGTCGCCTTGCGGATAAGGCGACCCGCCGCCTGCTTCGTTTCGAGCACCGCCTGAGGCAGCACGCAGTGGCGCCATGCCTGGTCATCGCGCGTGGCGCGCTCGCACGAAAGCGGGTCGGTCGGCTTCGAGAACGGGAGCTTCGGAATAACGACGCCGCGCAGCGTCGAGCCTGGCGCGTCGAACCCTTCCCAAAAGCTCTTCAGGGCGAAAAGCGACAGATGCTCGTCTTTCAGGAAGTCGTCGCGAAGGCCCTTTACCGACACGCCCCATTTCTGGCACACCAGTCGAAGATCGTCTTCCTTCAAGGCCGGCTGCACCTCGTCGAAACATTTTTCCATCTCGCGGCGGTTCGTGAAAAGCGTGAGCATCGAACCGTGCTGCGCTTTATGCACGCCGATAAGCAGCCGCTGCAGTTCCGTCAGGTAGTGCGGGTCGGACGGCTCGGGGATATCGCTTGCCACGTAGACCGTCATGTTTGCGTCGAAATCGTAGCTCGAATCGAGCTGGCACGAGCGAGATGTCGAAACGTCGCCCATGCTCAGACCCATCGCGTTTTCGAACGACGTGAATTTCCCGTCGATGGAAAGCGTAGCCGAGGCGAACACGACCGAATTGGTCTGCGCATAGAGGTTCTGGTCAAGTGCGCCGCCGACGTTGACGAGAAGCGCCTCCAGCTTGTCGGTCTGCTTGTCCTTCTTCTTGCAGAGGTTCGCGGCATAGGCGTATTTGTCCGACTTCGGCCCGAAAATGACGTCGCAGGCGGTCACGAATTCCTTCAAGTCCATCGCCACCGACGCGATTTCGCGTTGAGGCTCAGCTGCACCGTCGATGTTCTCGAGGTAGCCGACCAGCTCCTGGCTGCACGTTATGAGCTTCTCGGCGGCATTCTGAGCCGCCTTCCCGTACTCGGCAAGGGCCTTGAACGTTTCCGACGAGCGAACGTCGTCGTTGAGCCATAACTCGGTATGGTCGTATCCGCGACTACGCTTGTTCGGGTCGAAGAACAGCAGGTCCTTCATATGCGCGGCAAGGTCGCGCGCGGCGAGCGCATACGCGTCGCCTGCCGATTTCGCCTTGCCCGTCAAGCCGAAGAACAGCGTCATCCCGTCGTTTTCGAGCTTCGACCCGAGCTTGCGCTCGGCGCGGGCGAACACGTTGCGCGACGACTCGGGCGCCGTGCGCGAAACAAGTCGGAGAAGATCCTCCGCCCCGATTTCAAGCGAAAACGCCTTGCGCGCCTCCGCTTCCGCGCCGTGGGCCTCGTCGAGCACCCAATAGCGAATCGGTGGCAGAAGGCCGTTATCGGCGGCGGCGTCGCAGAACAAAAGACTGTGGTTCGTGACGATGACGTCGGCCTCCTCAGCGAAGCGCCGCGCCCCGTGAACGAAGCACGAGGTTCCGAAGAAAGGGCACTTCCGACGCAGGCAGTCGTGGCTCGTCGTCGTGACCGCACGGCGGGGAATAAGGCGGTAATCCATCTTCAACCCGTCGATGTCGTCGTAGTCGGTCTGCTCAATGAACGAGAGCAGCGACGCGAGCGCCGGAGCTTGCGAATGTTCCTTCCCCTGAACGTCGACCATGCGCACGCCATCGTCGAGCAGGCGTTCCACACGGCGAAGGCAAGGGTAGTGGGAAAAGCCCTTCAGCGGAGCGTAGGTCAAGCCGCCCAGCGCGGCGGAAAGCGCCGGCAGTTCATGGTAGACGAGTTGGTCGAGCAGCGCGTTCGTCTTCGTTGCGACGCCGACCGCGATCCCGTTGCGCTTCGCCGTGAGCACGGCGGGGACGAGATACGCCATCGACTTCCCAACGCCGGTGCCGGCTTCGACGACGAGATTCTCACCCGCCGCGAAGGCGTCGCGAACCTGCTCGGCCATTTCGAGCTGCTCAGCGCGCGGCTCGAAATCATCGTACATGCGCCCGACTATCCCTTCGAGCGCGAACGCGGTTTTCACCTCATCGGGCGAAGGGAACGACAAGCTCATGAGATTCTTCGCGTCGAGCTTCGCCTTGTGCTCGAACTTCTCAGCGGCGGGGCGTCGCAACGACTTGACCGCAAGCCGCTTCACCTCGGGGTCGGAGAAATGCTGGAACACAACAGCGGTGTTCCACTGCTCGACCGGGGCCATAAGCGCGATTTCCTTCACCAACGCCGCTGGCATGGCCGCCACGCCAGCCAGAAGAATACGGAACAGCGCACAGGTCGCGGCGACGTCGTCGTCGGCGCGGTGGGTCGAAACAGGCGCTCCGAATGCCCGCACCAGGTCGATCAGGCGATGGGACTTCATACGGGGAAGCGCGATGCGCGCCAGGTCGAGCGAGTCGATCCAGAGGTTGTCGAGCAAGGGGTAGCCGCTCGGGTGGCGCGTCGTGAACGTCCTGTCGAAGTCGGCGTTGTGGGCGACGACTTTCGCGTCGCGTGTGAACTCGACGAGGCCCGCAAGCGCTTCGTCCGGCGAAGGCGCGTCCGCCACGTCCTCGTCATGGATGTTCGTCAGATGGGCGACGTCTTCGGGAATCGGCTTGCCCGGGTTCACGAACGTCACGTACCAATCGACGATTTCCCCGTGCTCCATCCGCGCCGCTGCGATCTGGGTCAGCTCGTCGTGATTGAAGGAAAATCCCGTCGTCTCCGTATCGATCACGACGATGTTCTCGTCGAGGTCGCCGAAATCGGCCTTCTTCGCGTCCTCGTAAAGGCGAGCATATCGATCCTTCATCCTATCAGGCGTTCCATCGCTGATAAAGATATCGAGCATGTTGTTCATAAAGCTTCTCTCAATTACTCTCAAGCGTTTCACGTGAAACACCCACCGATTATATTAGATAATGTTTCACGTGAAACATTATCGAGCGAAGGGTTCTCCATGGAACGTTATTTCGGTTCATATCAAAAACTCGATCCCGAATCGAAGAGGGAAGGCGCCCTGCTTCTGAGCGCGGACAACATCGTCGGCGATCGCTACGAGATCGTCTTCGAAGGGGACCTTGCTTGGGCGCAGAATCGATTCGGCGCGAAGATCGGCCATTTCTCCATCGACTTTTCCCGGCAGCTGCGCATCCTCAACGCGCGCGACTGGAAGATGACGGCGCTGCTCTCGCTCGTCGCGTACTCCACCGAACCCGAACCGGGGAAGTACTGGGCCGAATTGGCGGTGATATGCTGCGAGCCCCAGTACGAAAAGCAAGTCGATGCGTTCACCGGAACCATCTCCTCGATGCTCGCCGAAGGAATCCGCCCCGAAATCGACTTGGGCGAGCAAGCCGTCTCGAAGCTCATCGACTCCAACGGCACCTGGAAGCCCGACATGCGCGCCGACAAGCCCGAGAAAACGGCGGGGACCGTCGTGATGAAGAGCCAGCGCAAGATGAGCGAGGCGCTGATAGAAAAGGGCCGTGCGGGCAACCCCGGCTGCTACGCGGTGAGCATCGCGTTCATCGTCGTCGTGGTCGCAGCGATCGGGTTTGCCGTAAAGGCCCTTTTCTTCTAGCTTGCGCGCGGTCCGTTACTTGCGTTCGAGCGCGTACTGAACCAGCATCGTGCACAGCTGCGGGAAGGGGATTCCCGCAGCGCGGGCGGCATCGGGCAGAAGCGAGGTGCTCGTCATTCCCGGGATGGTGTTCGTCTCGAGCGCCCATGGCTTGCCCTCGTCGTCGAGAATGAAGTCGGTGCGGGAAACGCCCTTGCAGTCCAGGGCCTTGTGCGCCCCGATCGCCTCGCGCTGAATCGTCGCCGCTTCCTCTTCCGGCAGCTCGGCCGGGCAGATATGCTTCGAACCGCCCGCAGCGTACTTCGACTCGAAATCGTAGAACTCGCCCTTTTGCGCGATGATTTCGATGATGGGAAGCGCGCGCGGCTTGTCGTTGCCGATCACGGCGACGGTGAACTCGCGGCCGGAGATGAACTTCTCCACGACAACCTCGGTGTCGTGGCTGAACGCCTCATCGATCGCCTTCTCGATGTCGTCAGCGCCCGAAACGATGGAAACGCCGATGGAGCTTCCCTCGGAAGCGGGCTTCACCACCACGTGGTCCCCGACCTGGGCGATGATGTCGGGAACCGTGTACGGCTCGCCCGCGCGAAGCGTCACCGAAGGGGCAGTGGGAACGCCCGCAAGGCGGTAGAAATCCTTGGATCGCGTCTTGTTGATGGCAATGGCGCTCGACCAAACGCCGGGGCCGATGTAGGGAAGGCCGATCATCTCGAGGAATCCCTGGATAACGCCGTCTTCCCCATGGCGGCCGTGCAGGCAGAGGAACGCCACGTCGTAGTCGCCGTCGATGAGCGCCTTCAGGTCATCCTTGTTCGCCGGGTCGAATCGGTCGACGGAAAACCCCGCCTCTTTCAAAGCGGCTTCAGCCCCGTCGCCGGATGCGATCGAAATCTCACGCTCACCACTCGTACCGCCGGAAAGCAGCGCGACGCGGCAAGTTGCCGGATCGAACGTGTCGGACATAATTATCTCCCCTTCGTTGAGTGTGATCTCTTCGGCAAGTATAGCAATGACTTATAATTGCCCTCATGAATACCGATATCAAAACATACGATATGCAGGGACTCAAAGAGGTTCTCGCAAACCTCGGCCAACCTGCATTCCGCGCCAAGCAGCTCTACGAATGGCTTTACTGCAAGCACGTCGGCTCGTTCGCGGAAATGACCAACCTGTCCCTTACGCTGAGAAGCGAGCTTGAGGCGAATTACACGCTGTCGACGCCGAAGCTCGTCGACAGCCAGGAATCCCGCGACGGCACGCGCAAGTACGTCCTCGAACTCGCCGACGGTTCTCTCGTCGAAACGGTCGGCATCCCCGCCGACGCCTCGCGCGAGCGTTTGACCGTATGCTTCTCCACGCAGGTCGGCTGCCCGATGGAATGCCTTTTCTGCGCCACCGGCAAGGAAGGGTTCACCCGCAATCTCTCGATCGGGGAAATCGTCGATCAAATCTTCTTCGTCGAAGAGGATTTCGATCGCCGGGTGACCAACGTCGTCGGCATGGGTCAGGGCGAGCCGTTCCTTAACTACGAGAACGTCATCGCCGCGATGCGTATCATGAACGACAAGAAGGGTCTCAACATCGGCGCCCGCCGCATGACGGTGTCCACCTGCGGCATGCTCGACGGGATACGCCGACTCGCGGGCGAACCCGAGCAGTTCGGGCTTGCGATTTCCCTTCATTCCGCCATCCAGCCGTTGCGCGACGAGATCATGCCGCACGTTGCCCGCCAGTCGCTCAAAAGCCTGCGCGGAGCGCTTGCCGACTACATCGAGCAGACGAACCGCCGCGTCACGTTCGAGTACCTTCTCATGGACGGCGTGAACGACACGCAGGAAGATCTCGACGCGCTCGTTAAATACTGCCGCGGGCTGCTTTGCCATGTGAACCTGCTTCCCATGAACGCGATCGAGGGTAGCCCGTTTTCGGCTACCCCGCACAAGACGATCCGGCACTGGCTCGAAACGCTCGAGAAGTGTCACATCGAAGCGACCATCCGCTCGTCGCGAGGTTCCGACATCGCCGGCGCGTGCGGTCAGCTGAAGAACAAGCTCGCGTAGCGCGATTCAACCATCATAAAACGAAGAAAAGCTCCCTTGTCCGATTTAACGGGCGAGGGAGCTTTTTTCGATACCCTACTCGATTGCCATCTTTCTAGGGCCTTAGGCGTCTTTAGAAGAGGTCATTTCTTCGAAGATGCGTTCCAAATCCGCTTCATCTTTGAACTCGATCTCGATTTTGTTCTTTCCCTTCGAGGACTTGACGCGCACGTTGGTGCCGAACACCTTGCGCAGCGATTTCGCGACCGACTTGTACGCGGCGGGCATCGGCGTGCGCGGCTTCGCCTCGGACGGGTCCTTGCGGCCGGCAAGGAGGCGAGCGATAGCCTCGGCCTCGCGAACCGAGAGCTTCTCGTTGACAAGCTTCTCCGTCAGCTTTTCGCGGCCTTCCTTCGTCGGGATGGAAAGAATGGCACGCGCATGGCCGGCGGTGATCTTCTCCTCGAAGAGAAGCTGCTGAGCGCGTTCCGGAAGCTCGAGCAGGCGAAGCGCGTTCGCGACGGTCGAGCGACCCTTCGACATGGCCTGGGCAACCTCGGCCTGCGTCATGTTCCTGCGCTCCATAAGGCGGCGGTACCCGTACGCTTCTTCGATCGGGTTCAGATTCGAGCGCTGGATGTTCTCGATGAGGGCAAGCTCGAGCGAGTTGTCGTCGTCGGCTTCCTTCACCCGGATGGGAATCTTCTTCAAGCCGGCAAGTTTAGATGCCTGCCAACGGCGCTCGCCGGCGATGATCTCGTAACGGCCGTCGGCGACGGGGCGCACCAACACCGGCTGCAGCAGACCGTGCGCTTCGATGGAAGAGGCAAGCTCTTCAAGCTCGTCCTTCTTGAACTGCGTGCGCGGCTGATCGGGGTTCGGCGACACGCTGTCGATGGGAACCTCCTCCGA
>CAKTSW010000050.1 GCA_934613165.1 uncultured Ellagibacter sp. | reverse complement strand
GCGGACCACGTTCGAAACGGCATTGAAATCGCGCAGATGGAATTCAAGGACAGAGTATTGAGCGCCACATGTTCCGAGTTGTCAAAAGGGGATGTGGTTTTTCTCGAAGCGATGAACGACGAAGGGCGAACGCCGCGTGATGAGATAGCGAAACGCACGGGCAAGACGTCGAGTTGGGTGTCGACTTATAAAAAGCGCCTGCTCGAAGCGGGCGTGATCGACGAGCCTGTGTCGGGCGAGTTCGCATTCGCGTTGCCCGGGATGGCGAAGTACCTGCAAGGGAGGCGATAGCGACCCCCCTCTCGTCCCTCACCACCTGGGCCGCTGTTCTTTCGTGCCCTTCCATAGTACAATTAGCTAGTTTGACATGCGGGCGTCCTTGGCGGCGCCCGCGTCGGTGTTATCGATGGTTTCGCGTCGCCTGCTGCGGCGATATGGAAAGGGTTGCGTATGTGGGGCATGTTTTTCGCGGCGGCGCTCGTGGGCGCGCTGTTCCTCTATGTGCCGGGGGCCTTGGTCCTTTCGGGCCTTCGCATGAACGCGCCGTCCGCAATCGCGTTTTCCCCGCTTCTGGGCATTCCCGCGACGATCGCCCTCTGCATCGCCTACCCCGCCCTCGGCGTGGAGACCAACTGGGCGACGCTTTTTCTCCCACTGCTCGCGGTGGGGCTCGCCATCTGCGTTATCGGGTGTCTTCGCGCGCGCGGCCTTGCCCGGCGCCGCTTCGGCGAGCGAAGCGTTGAGGCATGCCGCTTCGACGCGCGCGCCCTCGCCCTGTACCTCGCCGTCGGCATCGCGGTGTCGACGGTCATGTTCGTGACGTTTCTGCAGGACCCGACGCACTACATGCAGGAATACGACAACGTAAGCCATCTCGGATCGATCCGCGGCTTCATCGAGTCGGGCGACTGGTCGCCCTTCGACACCACGCTGTACTCCACCGCGGCCGACGCCGCCATCAACCCGCTCCCGGGCGGCGGGTTCTACCCGACGGCCTGGTACAACGTCGCGACGTTCATGGTGAGCCTGCTCGGCGTCCCCGTCGCGCTCGCCGAGAACGCGGCGAACTTCGTCTTCGTCGCGATCGCACTTCCAACGAGCATGTTCGCGTTCATGCGCATCGTCTTCCAAGACCGCCGTGACGTCGTGTGCTGGGGCGCCGCCTGCGTGCTGGCGTTTTCGGCGTTCCCCTGGATGATCATCGCGTGGGGCCCCATATTCCCGAACGCCGCCGCATACTGCCTGCTCCCGCTCGTGACCGCCCTGTTCGTGGCGATTTTCCGCTCGGGCGCCGCGCGTCGTGAGCGCATAGGCGCCGCGGCGCTCTTCGCCGTGGGAATCGTCGCCCTTGCCTTCGCGCAGCCGAACGCCGTCTTCGTCGTCGGTGTGTGGCTCATCCCGTTCTGCGTGTATCGCGCCGCCCTCGCCGCCGACCTGTTCCATCGCAAGGACGCGGCCCGCTGGGTGCTGCGCGTCGTCTTCGGCGTTGCCATGATCGCCGTCATCTGCGTCGTGTGGTACGCGATGTACCGGCTCCCGTTTTTGCGCGCGGTGGTCGAGCATTCGTGGGTTGCGGCGCAGTGCAAGCTGGAAGCGTTCCTCCATGCGCTCACGCTCGGGTTCATGGACGACGGCGTGCAGATCGCGCTCGCCATGCTCGTCGTCGTGGGCGCTGCCTGGACGCTCAAGGAGCGTCGCTGGCTGTGGCTTTCCTTCTCCTACGCGCTCGCGTGCGCGATGTTCGTGGTCGACGCCTCCTCCGACGGCCCGCTCCAGCACTTGCTGACCGGTTTTTGGTACACCGACTACTATCGCGTGGCGGCGATGGCGGCCCTGTTCGGCATCCCGCTTGCGAGCATGGGAATCGCCCTTGTTGCCCGCGCGGTTAAGCGCGTGCTCGCCGGAGCGTCGCTCTCGCCGAGAAGCGCTACGGCCGTCGCCGCAACCCTGTGCGCGGCGCTGCTCGTCGTGGGCACGGTGTGCCCGGGCGTTCCCGTGAAGGAGGACCGGGCGGACGCGGAAGAGGAGGTTCCCGAGCTCGACCGCGGGTCGTTCCTCTCGGTTGAACAGCGCCTTTCGTGGCAGAACAACGTGAACTACATCTACACGACGGAGGAAAAGGAATTCGTCCAGGAGGCGATCTCTCTTCTCCCCGAAGACGCGCTCGTCATCAACGAGCCGAACGACGGCAGCTGCTTCTCCTACGTCGTCGACGGCATGCGCACGTACTACCGCTACCTGCGCACCTACGGCGAGGGTGGCGAAACGCCCGAAAGCGAGCTTATCCGCAGCCGGCTCGATTTCATTTCCTACGACGACAGGGTGAAGGAAGCGGTGAAGAGCGTCGGGGCGACGTATTTGCTCCAGCTCGACCAGGGCAGGGAGTACAACCCCGCCGATCCCGACAGCAACTTCTTCTTCACCTACGAGAACGGCAGCCTTTGGCGCGGCATCGACCTTGTGAACGATAACACGCCCGGGTTCGAGGTCGTGCTCGCGCGCGGTGACATGCGCCTCTACCGCATCACCGCGGTCGAGTAGCGGCCGCTCGCATATCGGCCGCGCGCCTTCCAAGCGCCCGCCGCGCCGCTGGGTCGCCCCGACGCCCGTTTGGCGGCGCGCCGTCCTAGGCGCGGGGACGCGACGGGCCGCGCGCGCTCTTCTTGGAGCCTACGGCAGCTTCCGCCCGCGCGGGTTCGCGGCGCGGCACGCGTCGATTGTGCGCTTCGCCGTGCGCTGCCAGCTGTAGTCGCGGCGCACCTCGGCCTGCACGGCGCGCCCCTGATTGCGAAGCGCTTCGGGGCTGCGTGCGGCCTTCCGGAGCGCGGCTTCGATCGTTGCCGCCTCGGCGTTCGGGATGATCGTGCCGAACTTGGGCGAGGGGATAAGCTCGTCGGTGCCGCCGACGGGCGTCACGATCGCGGGCGTCGCGCATGCCGCCGCCTCGAGCAGCGTCGTCGCGAAGCCTTCCGACCGCGAGGGAAGTCCCAAAACGTCCGCCTGCGAAAGAAGCGCTGCCATGTCAGTGCGGTTAAGCCGGCCGGCCAGGTGCACGGACGCGCAGCCGATGCTCTCGATGTCGGCCTGCTTGGGGCCCGCCCCTGCGATCACGAGGTGCACGGGGCGCTCGACCGCCCCCGGCGCGCTCGCTATCGCCGCAACTGCCTGGGCCAGCTCGACGACTCCCTTTTCGGGGACGAGCCTTCCCGCGAACGCGACGAGTAGTGCGCCCTCGGGAACGTGGAACTCGCGGCGGAAGTCGCGCTCGCTCGCCTTGCCCGCGTACTCGTCGGCGTCGATGGAGTTGGGCAGCTCCCCCTGCGACTCTATCCCGAAATGCGCAAGCCATGCGCTCGCCTTCTTCGACACCGCCCATGCGCGGAACGGATGGCGCGAATCGCGCAACGTGAACGCATGCTCGACGAAGCGCACGGCCGGATCGACGAGCATGTTTCCCATCGTGAGGTGCGCCGAGCCGTGCTCGACGAGGATCGGCGTGACCCCGATGCGCTCGGAGAACGCGAGCGCGCGCTCGCAGAGCGTGTAGAACCGCGTGTTGACGACCACGTAGTCGAAGGCCGCCTCTTCAAGGCACTTCCAGAGGGCTTTCGCCTTCGTACCGCCTTTCACCAGGGGAAACCTTCCGTCGAGCAGCGGGGTGCAGGGAAAGCGCACGATGGTCACCCCGTCGTCCTCGTCGCGTGCGCCGGCCCCGTGCGTGTCGCACGTCGCCACGCACACCTGGCAGCCGAGGTCTGCGAGCGCGCGGGCAAGGCTTTCCACGTAGGTTTCCACGCCGCCCATGCTCGGGCGGTACAGTGCCGTGAACAGGCAGATGCGCGGCGCGCTTCCCCTTGTTTCGGTAAAGACGGCGTCCACCGTTTCCTCCTGAATCGTCGTCGGTTATCCATCTAATTATATGGTCGTGTTCGAAAAGCGTGCGGTAAAGAGGTAAAATAGAAGTCGATTGCCAAAAATAGCACGATTCTTCGCAACCTCGGCTCCGCTCCGCGCGTGCCGGGAGAATTTGGAAGGTTATGGATAAACGGATACTCGCCGTTATACCCGCGTATAACGAAGAGGAGAACATCGTCTCGACGATCGAGGACTTGCGCAAGAACGCGCCCGATGTCGACTACGTCGTCGTGAACGACGGCTCGAAGGACCGCACCGCCGACATCTGCCGCGAACGAGGCTACCACCTCATCTCGCTGCCGGTGAACCTCGGCCTTGCGGGAGCGTTCCAGACGGGCATGAAATACGCCTATGCGCACGGCTACGACTACGCCATCCAGTTCGACGCCGACGGCCAGCATTCCGCCGCCTACATCGACGACATGGTGGAAGTCGCCGAGAAAACGGGCGCGAACGTGGTCGTCGGGTCGCGTTTCGCCGACTGCAAGAAGCCCGTTTCCGCGCGCATGGCGGGAAGCGCGCTCATCACGGCGATGATCTTCCTCACCACGCGCAAGCGCATTCAAGACCCCACGTCGGGCATGCGCCTGTTCGACTCGAAGATGATCCCCCTGTTCGCCAACGAGCTCGACTTCGGCCCCGAGCCCGACACCATCTCGCTTCTCATGCGCCACGGCTACAAAGTCGAGGAGATGCAGGTCGAGATGCGCGAGCGCACGGCGGGCGAAAGCTACCTCAACTTCACCAAGTCGGTTTCCTATATGCTGCGCATCAGCCTTTCCATCCTCATCGTGCAGTGGTTCAGGAGGAGGAAGTAGATGACTATCGTGTTCCGCATCGCGCTCATCCTGTGCGCGCTTGCCACATTCGCCTATATCCTGCGCAAGATCCGCCACTCCGAGGTGAAGATCGCCGACAGCACGTTCTGGTTCATCTTCGCGCTGCTGCTCGTGCTTCTGGCGGTGTTCCCGCAGATCGCGTTCTTCCTGTCGGACATCTTCGGGATCGAATCGCCCGCGAACTTCGTGTTCCTCGCCATCATCGCCGTGCTGCTCATCAGGGAGTTCTTCACCACGGTGGAGCTCTCGCAGCTGCGCAACAAGGTGGTCGCCCTCGCGCAGTCCGAGGCGCTTGCCGAACTTAAGGCCGCGGAAGGCGACGAGCGCGCGGACTCCGATGCCGGCGCCGCGGCTCGAAAAGGGAACTAGCATGGAGCGCCTTTCCGTCGACGACATGAAGGCGATCGAGCTCGACATCATGGACGAGATCGACCGCGTCTGCGCAGCTCACGGCGTCGTGTATTATCTCGGGTACGGAAGCCTTCTCGGGGCGGCGCGCCACGGGGGCTTCATCCCGTGGGACGACGACATGGACATCGTCATGATGCGCGACCAGTACGAGCTGCTCATGGCGCATTTCAACGAGTGGCGCACGACCGATCGCTTCAAGCTCGTGTCGTACCGCGACAAGTCGTCCATCTACCAGTTCGCCAAGATCGTCGACACCCGTACCGTCATCTACGAGAACTTCGTGGGGAAGAAGGCCGCCACGGGCGTGTGGGTCGACGTGTTCCCGCTCGAGAACTTCGACCCCGCCAAGTCGGGCCTCGTGAAGAAGCACGCGAAGGCGGCGCTGTGGCGCAGCTTCGCCGTGGCCGACCCCTCGGTCGGCTCGAGCGCGCTCGTGCGCGCGGCCAAGCGCGTCGTCTGCCCCGTCGCCAAGCGCTCCGACCTCTACGAGCTCGCCGCTAAGCTCGATCGCCTAGCGCGCCAGATGGACGCTCCCGACGCCGATCGCGTCATCGACGTCTTGGGCGAGGGCAAGCTGGAAAAGACGTTCCCCAAAAGCGCGTTTGCGCCCGTGCGCATGAAGTTCGAGGACCGCGAGTACACGGCTCCTGCGGGCGCGGAGGAAATCCTCTCCATCCAATACGGCGACTGGCGGACCCCCCCCGCCGAGGACGATCGACCGGTCCACGTGATGGAGGCCTACCGTCTATGAGCGAGGGCACGTCGCGCAAGGCGGAGAAGGCCCCCGAAGGCGTGCGGGGCAGCGAGAACCCGCAGGCAAAAGCCGTCGAGAAGGCTGAAGACGCCGAGGCTTTGCGGGAACGGGCCGAGCAGGCGGCGCCCGAGAAGCTCTCGGTCAAGGCGAACATGATCTGGAACTCCGTCGGGTCGATGACCTATCTTGCCTGCCAGTGGCTCACCACCATCTTCGTGGTGCGCCTGTCGTCGGGCTACGACGACGCCGGCATCCTGTCGCTCGCCATGTCGGTCGTCGGCATCTTCGGCACCTTCGCCAACTACAAGATGGGGACCTATCAGATCTCCGACATCCGCCGCGAGAACACGGTGGGCGAGTACATGGGGTTCCGCCTCTTCACGCTTGCGGGCGCATTCGTGGCCTGCATGGTGTACGCGGCGCTTACGTGCGATCCCGCGGCGCTGCTTACGATCGCGCTGTTCTACGCGTACAAGGGCGTGGGGCTCGTCATCGACATCCTGCACGGCGTCGACCAGGTGAATCGCCGCATGGATTACATCGGCAAGTCGTTCATGCTGCAAGGGGTGTCGACCTTAGCCGCGTTCGTCGCGGTGTACATGGCGACGGCGAGCCTCGACGCGGCGATCGTCGCCATGTTCGTCGCGGCGGCGGCGGTCCTCTTCGCGTTCGACGTTCCCCACTGCAAGCGCTTCGAGCCGGTGAAGATACGCCTCACCAGGGAAAAGGCCGTTTTCTTCCTGAAGACGTCGCTTCCCGCGGTGGTGGCCTCGGTGGCGGCGAGCGCCATCTTCACCATTCCCAAGCAGTACCTTGCCGTCGCGGCGGGCTCGGCGGCTCTCGGCATCTACTCGTCGGTGGCGGCGCCCGCGCTCGTCATCCAGATGGGCGCGCAGTACCTCTACGGGCCTTTGCTCGACATCTTCCCGAAGCTGTTCTTCGAGGGGAACGCGCGCGGGTTCGCGGCGCTTCTCGCGAAAACGGTCGCCGGCATCGTGGGCGTCACCGTGGCGTGCGCCGTCGTGCTCGAGTTCATCGGCGCCTGGGCGCTCGCGCTTCTGTTCGGCGACAGCATCGTGCCCTACGTGTACTTGCTGCAGCCGATCATCGTGTCGACGGCGGCCACGGCCTTCCTGTGGTTCTTCGGCGACCTTTTGATCACGCTGCGCCATTTCTGGGCGAATTTCGCGGGCAACGTCGCGGCGTTCGTCGCGGTGATCCCGCTCACGTTCGTCTGCGTGGACACGTGGGGGATGAACGGTGTGAGCTTCGCGGGCGCGGGCGCGTGCCTCATCGGCGTGGCGATCTTGTTCTTCGCGATGCTGGGCGTGGTGAAGAAGGGCCCCGACCGGGTGTTCCGCGCAGGTGGCGACGGCTCCGAGAGCGCGAAGGGGGAGTGAGGGCGATGCGCGTACTGCAGGTGATCGGCGTGATGGACCGCGGCGGCGCCGAGACCATGGTGATGAACCTGTACCGGGCGATGGACCGCGAGAAGGTGCAGTTCGACTTCCTTGTGCACGAGCAGCGGGAAGGCGACTACGACGAAGAGATCCGCCGCATGGGCGGGCGCTTCTTCCGCGTGCCGCGCTTCACCGGTGCGAACATAGGAGCCTACCGTAGTCAGGTGCGCGCGCTTTTCGCGGAGCACCCCGAATGGCGCGTGGTGCACGGGCACATCGGCTCGTGCGCGCCGGTGTACCTTTCCGAGGCGAAGCGCGCGGGCGCCTTCGCGATCGCGCACAGCCACGCGCAGAACTACGAGGGCGGCCTTGCGGGGCTCGCGTTCAACTTGGTGGCGCACCCGGTGCGCCACGTCGCCGACTACTTCATGGCGTGCTCGCGCGAGGCGGGGCTCGACCGGTTCGGCGGCGCCGTCGTTTCGGGGGAGCGCTTCGCCGTGGTGCCGAACGGCATCGACATGACGCGCTATGCCTGCGACGAGGCGGCGCACGAGGCCGCGAAGGCCGCGCTCGGGCTTTCCGGGCACCCGGTCGTGTGCCACACGGGCAGGCTGATCCCGGTGAAGAACCATGCGTTCTTGCTCGAAGTGTTCGCCCTGGTAAAACGCGAGTTCCCTGACGCGGTGCTTCTGTGCGCGGGCCGCGGCGAGCTCGAAGGCGAGCTTCGCGAGCGGGCGCGGGAAATGGGGCTTGCGGACTCGGTGCGCTTTCTGGGCGTGGTCGACCACGTGCCGGGC
>CAKTSW010000049.1 GCA_934613165.1 uncultured Ellagibacter sp. | reverse complement strand
CTGAATCAGGTCAATGTGGAGAAAGAAATTGGCGAGGGAAAAGGAAGGAAGAAGACTATGGCATATGGTAAGCAGTGGCGTACCGAGCTTGAAGACGGTACCGTAGTCACTCGTAGCAACACTTGGTCTCCTCCGGGATCTCACCCGGTTGGATACGGTGTCAAGGTCGTTACGAAGGGCGATCAGCTCATCCGTATCGAAGGCGACGACGATAACCCGATCACCCGCGGTCGCGTTAACGCCATGAACCTGGCTCTTCGCGAGTACACCCACTCTCCGAATCGCGTCATCTACCCGATGAAGCGCGCTTACGAAGATCGTGGTAAGGACAAGTGGGAGCGCACCACTTGGGACGAGGCAATGGACACGATCTGCGAGAAGGTCCGTTACTTCCAGAACACCTACGGCCCCGAGTCCATCGTTTGCTTCGGTGGTACCGGCCGTGAGGCTTGCATCTACTACTACGCGCTGACGTTCTCCGTTCTGCAGTCCCCGAACTGCTGCTACACGCAGTCCGGCTGGTCTTGCTACGGTCCTCGTTGCTCCATCTCCGACTACGTTCTCGGCGCAGGCTATCCTGAGCTCGACTACGCTGGTCACCTGCCCGGAAGCTACCATGACCCGCGTTACACGCTGTCCAAGTGGGTTGTAGTTTGGGGCAAGGAGCCGCTGCCCTCCAACGGCGACGGTTTCTTCGGCCACTGCCTCGTCGACATGATGAAGCTTGGCACTCACATCATCTCCATCGACCCCCGCATCACCTGGGTCGGCGCTCATGATGGCAACATCAACCTGCAGGTTCGTCCTCAGACCGACACCGCTCTGGCTCTCTGCCTCATCAACCTCCTCTTTGAGAACGATGAGTACGACCACGAGTTCGTCGAGAAGTGGATTTACGGCGTTGACGAGCTGAAGGAGCGCGCCAAGGAGTACCCGGTCGACAAGGTTGCTGAAATCACCACCGTCGACGCTGAGGACATCAAGCGTGTTGCTCACATCATCGGCACCGAGCGCCCGATCGGTTGGGCTTGGGGTCTGGCATTCGACCAGAACAAGAACGGCGTTCAGCTGTCCCAGTCCTTCATCATCCTGGCTGCTATGTGCGGTTCTATCGACCGTCCTGGCGGACTTACCCTTGGTCCTCCGTCGGCACTTCTCGGCAAGTGGCGCATGGAGCAGCGCGGCGCTATGACCGACGAAGTTTGGTCCAAGCGTATCGGTGCTGCGCAGTGGCCCGGCCTGTCCACCGGCATGGCTACCACCCAGCCTGACGAAACTCTGAACACCATGGAAACGGATCAGCCGTACGCGCTGAAGATGGGCTGGTTCAACAGCTCCAACTTCCTGACGCCGACCTGCTCCGCTCAGCCGAAGCGTTGGCACAAGGCTCTCCAGAAGCTCGAGTTCGTGGTTATCCAGGACGTCACCCAAACCCCGACGTCCATGGCTCTCGGCGATTACTTCCTGCCCATGTCCACCTGGGCTGAGCATGACGGCATCGTCCTGACCCACTACGGCCGCAATACCGTGTTCATGGGCCCCATGAACAAGGCTCTCACGGTTGGCGAGTGCAAGTCCGACATCGAGATCTGCCTCATGTTCGGTCAGCGCCTCAACCCCGAGTGGTGGCCGTGGTACAAGCCGGCAGACGGCAAGTCGCTTGACCTTGACGCTCTGCAGCAGGCTGTTGAAGACTTCTTCAGCGATCAGCTGAAGGAACTCGGCTTCGACTGGAAGACCTTCCAGGAGCTCGGTCTCTACCAGCCCGGCGCTCATGGCTTCGAGTACGAGAAGTACGAGAAGGGCATGCTCCGCTTCGACGGCGAGCCCGGCTTCAACACCATTACCGGCCAGATCGAAGCTTACTCGATTCTTTACGAATCCTGGGGCGAGGATCCGCTGCCGTACTACGAGGAGCCGAACTACAGCCCGATTAGCAAGCCTGATTTGGCTGAGCAGTACCCGCTGATCACCACTTCTGGTGCTCGTCGCTACAGCTCCTTCCATTCTGAGCATCGTCATGTTCCGTCGCTGCGCCAGATCGATCCGTGGCCGTGGTGCCAGATCAATCCGGAAACCGCTAAGCAGTACGACGTGACCGACGGTGACTGGATCGAGGTTTACAACATGTTCGGCGAGGCCCGCTTCAAGGCGGAAGTCACCCCGATCATGAAGCCCGGTATCCTTATGTGCGCTCACGGCTGGTGGTTCCCTGAGCAGGACGGCGAAGAGCCCAACCTGTTCGGCGTTTGGAAGTCCAACTTCAACAGCCTCGTGCCGCACCAGAACATCGGTAAGCTTGGCTTTGGCGCTCCGTACAAGGGTGTTATGTGCAACATCCGCCGCGTCCATAGCCTGAACTCGGACGACTAGAAAGGAAGTGGCATTAATGGCAGATCAGAAGTACGCACTTCTCGTTGACTACACGTACTACTCCGGCAACCATGCCGCTGAGATCGGCTGCAAAGAAGAGCTTGGCCTTCCTCTCGAACAGTTCGGTATCAAGGAAGTTCAGGTTGGCCCGTTCAAGAAGGGCGAGGGCAACGACGGCGACGCTTGGGAATGGTTCTACATCCCCTGCCCGACTTCGATCTTCTCTGAGCATTGGGGCACCAACGGCGACAAGGCCGGCCAGCGTCCGCTCGCTGTGCAGGTTGACGAGTCTGGTTCGATGTACTACGGTACCGTCGAAGAGATGGTCGCCAAGATGGCAGAGTTCGATCGTCCGATGGTTCTCTTCCAGCTGTAACTCTTTAATGTGTTAAGATATCGGTGGCCGCCGCAACAAGCGGCCACTGTATCGTGTGAAAGACCAATAAGGAGGGATAACATGACCCGCGATGAGTTTTTTGAGCTCGACGCAGCCGAGGCTGCTAAGGAGCTGAACGCTGGCCTCGCAGAGGGCAAGAGCAAGGACGAGGTTCTCGCTGACCACGGTATTGCTCAGGCTGACCTCATGAAGGCTCAGATCTTCTTCGTGAAGGACAAGTTCATTGCTCGCGCTTGGGGTGGCTACACCTCGACGAAGCGTACCGGCAACGAAGCTGGCGACACCGCTAATGGCGTTGGCGACTCCGATCCTTCGAAGGGCTACAACGGCATCTAATTCCTTTCTGGGGAATGTTTTTCTAGGGGCCTACAGCAAGCTCGTTATAAGAACCTCTTCGTTCGCGAAGGGGTTCTTTTTTTTGCGTCTTGCAACCGGAACACGGTTTGCGGATGTGTTCTACTTCGCTCTGAACTGGAGATAGTCTAAATGCCCTATGCTAAAATCATGTTTGTTAGCACGATGACACTATGGCATTTCGTCATAACACCGAACGGAGGGTTTTCGCGTAATGGCAACGGAAGACGATATTCTCGCAGAGGTTGAAGAACTTGGCCGCCTTACCAAGGAACAGGAAGACATTCTTTACAACATCGCCTTGAAGCAAGACGAGCTCGGCCGTGAGGCAACGAACATCCTTCTTGAGAAGATCGAGGGAAGCGAGCTGTATCAGCCGATGATCGATCGCGAAATGCTCACGTATGAGGTTTTCAACAAGGGCGGCAAGCATGAAATCGCGTGCTTGTACGTAACCCTGAAGGGCGTTCGTTATTGCATCATGTACGGTGATGAGATTTCGCCTCGTCGTCGTCTTGACCCGGCGGGTTCTCCGCGTTACTAGTCCTTTTCCCTTTTCGAGCCCGTCGTTTTACGGCGGGCTCGATGTGCTTTTAGGCGCACTATGGTGCGCTAGAGAAACTACTTTCAGCTGAAGCGAAGAGGTATCGAGGACAAGCATGGACGCAATGCTGCAAGCTGTTCCCAAGACTGGACGTTATACTGCGCCGATAAACCGGAACAAGGCGCTTAACGTGCGCGATCTCGATGTGAGTTTCGGGGGTTTCACTCCTATGCCTTTGAATGATGCGAATGCGACGCGAGAGCAGGTGCTCGCGTCAGAGGAGAGAATCAGAGCCTATCATGATGCGGTCAAAAAGGCTGCGGAGCTTGAAGCTGCTCGCGTGAGCACGACGGGCGAGGAACGCGATGCCGAGGGGACGGTATGGCGTTATTCGGTACTCGACGGCAAGGAGATTCGGATCGAGGGGTGCACCCCCAACGTGAACGCGTTGAACGTTCCGTCTAAGCTTCATGGCCTTCCCGTTGTTTCGCTGGCACCCGATTCTCTTGCGTATCTGCCCGATGTGACATCAATCGTCGTTCCGGATACGGTGAAAGCAGTCGGCGGTTGCGCGTTTCGTGGTGATACTGCTCTTACGACTGCGGTTCTTCCTAGTGGGGTGGCGGAATTCAGCTCGGATTGGTTCCGCGGTTGCTCGTCCCTTCGTCAACTTGTCTTACCGGGGCTGTTGCGGAAGATAACGCCCCAAATATTCGATATCCCCGGACTTGAGAAACTTGTAATCGGGTCGGCGGCCTGTGAAGTCGAGCCAGGCGCGTTCGCTAAAAGCAAGCTTACCGAGATCATCGTCTCTTCCGATAACCCCTATATCGTAACCGACGGCATCGCACTCTACGATATTTCGGGCAGTGTTCTTGTTGCTCTTGCTGTTCCCGTCGCGTCGTACGACGTCGCGCCGTCATGCGTTAAGATCGAGCGGAAGGGGATGAGCTCGTTTCGCGGTCTGCAGAGCATTTCGCTACCGGACGGCCTTAAGGAAATCGGGCCTTACGCTTTCGTCCATACCTCCCTTTCGGAATTCAAGGCCCCACGAAGCCTTCAGTCGATAGGGGTGCGGGCCTTTTTCGACTGCGCTGAGCTTTCGCGCATTCACTTGAATGAGGGGTTGCTGCGGATTGAGGCGGATGCGTTCTCCTCGACCGCACTTTCTGAATTGGTCATCCCTGCCTCGATCGAGGAGCTGCAGTACCCGCTTGCTACTCGATGCGGGTTGACGTTTTCGGGTGAAGGAGCAACGTGCCGAATCGAGGAAGGGGCTAGCAAGCTTTGGCTCGATGAGCAGGGTGGACTGTATCGAAACGGCGCTGAGGGCGTGGTGTTGATCTATGCGATGGACGAAGAGGTCGAAACGTTCCGCATTCCCGAGAGAACCGTCGAAGTCGCGGCGCGCGCGTTCGAGAAGCATACGAGTCTTCGTAGCGTTTCGTTCCCGGAAAGCATGGTTAAGATAGGAGATGGCGCCTTCAAGGGATGCCACAGTTTAGTGTCGGCTCCGCTCCCTGAGAAACTCGAATCGGTCGGCGTGGAAGCTTTTCTCGACGCATCCATCGAATCGCTTAGCATTCCCCGATCTCTTACGGAAATAGGGGAAAACGCGTTCGTTTCGTTGGGCGCGCATAATGGGCGGAACAGGCCCAGCATGAAGAGCGTGAAGGTTGAAGAGGGCAATGAGAAATATCACGCCGATTCGGGGATGCTGCTCGAACACTGGTCGGCGGGAAGGCTTCGAGTCGTTCTGTATGCCGGGGAAAACGATGTGATTCGCATTCCGAAGGACGTCGTCTCGATTGCGCCGTACGCCTTCAACGGGGTTCGAAGCGCGCGCGAGCTGTACCTTTCCGACCGTGTCAAACAGGTTGGTATGAGGGGTCTGTCGTTCAACTGCTATCTCGATCTTATCCATGTCGATTTGGACGAGCAGCCTTTCGAGGGAAGGCCGTTCGTCGAATTTCGTTTCCCTGCGGTCGATCGAAGCATTCAGCAGATTCAACTTGCCTTCAACAGCTCTGAGACTGTAAGCATCGAATCGCTGTACGAGCATTACGACAACACCGTCGTTGCGGGAAACAATTACGACGCGAAGGAAGATGGGCGGCTCGGTGCATACGAGCAATGCAAGCTCATCGTTGCGCGACTCAAGGACCCGGTGTGCCTCAATGCCAGCAACAGGAGCATGATGGAGCGGATACTGCGGAACAAACTCGGGGCGATTTGCGTCGATATCGCGCGGCATGATGATCGGCTCGCGATTGATGATTTGCTTGAGCTGGGATTTCTCACGCAAGACACGATCGACGGCGTGATAGAGGACGTTTCGTCGATTCGCGATGCCGCGATGACGGGGCATCTGCTCGAGGTGAAGCGCCGCTTCTTCGAGCTGGACGCGTTCGATTTCGAGCTGTAGGAAGGAGCGAGCGATGGACGAGGGAATCCTCGACGCGAAGATGCAAAGGCGGCAGCGAGAGGACGAGCTGGCGCGCGATATCGTCGAAGAGTGCCGCGTGCAGTTGATGCTCAAATTCCGCTTTCTCGACCTGGCTCTTTGGCGCATGGAGCTCGATCCTTTTCGCGCTGGCGCACGGTACGCTCTTGCGACCGACGCGAAACGCGTCGCCATCGATCCGCCCCGCGTGATCGCAAGGTTCGACGAATCGTTCGACGAGCTCGTTCGCGATTACCTTCACATGGTCATGCATTGCGTGTTCCGGCATCCGTTCGATAAGAACCACAACCATAAAGAGGCATGGAGCCTCGCCTGCGACATCATCGTGGAGAACGTCGCGATGGATATGTGCGGGAACCGATTCGAAAGCACCGACGACGCGAAGCGCCGCGAGGTGATCGACAAGCTGAAGATGCTTTTGGGCGGTTTGCTTCCGAATAAGGTATACGGCCTGGTGAAGGGCCTGATGCAGACGCCGGATGGGCAGCCTTATCGCGGGATGAGCCGGAGCGTGCTCAACGAGTGGCGCGATCTGTTCGAACGTGACGAGCATGGAGCTTGGCCGGTCAACAACGACAAGCATGAGAAAAGCGTGGCGTCTCCCGATCCTGACGACGGGATAAGCGAAGTGGATTCGTCGTCGGGAACAGCCGACGAAGACCTCGATATGAACGAGGCGGGTGGCACCGAAGAAGGCTTATCCGACGACGCCGCATCGGAGGTGAAAGCGCAGACGCTGCCCGACGACGCCGACGAGGATGACGCAGACGAGGCCGATGCGTCGGACGAATCCGATTCGGGCGGTGCCGAAGACCAAGAGCAACCGCGTGAACGGCCCGAGCAGGACGATGATTCCCCTGATTACGAACAGGAAGAGAAGGAATGGGAGGACATCTCGAAGGAAATCGAGATGAACCTCGAGACGTTCTCGAAGGAATGGGGGAAGGAGTCGGGGAGCCTTGTCGCTGCGCTTTCCGTGGCGAACCGCAAGACGTACGACTACACGGAGTTCCTTCGAAAGTTCTCGACCGTTACCGAGGAGATTCTGCTCAACCAGGACGAATTCGACTACATCTACTACACGTACGGCATGGACCTTTACGGGAACATGCCCCTCATCGAGCCGCTGGAGTACAAGGAGACCGACCGTGTGCGCGAGTTCGTTATCGCGATTGACACGTCGGGGTCGGTTCGCGGAGACTTGGTGCGCAGGTTCATCGAGCATACGTTTGAGATTCTGAAGGAGTCGGAAAGCTATGCGACGGGCGTGAACATCCACATCGTGCAGTGCGATACGCGCGTTCAATCCGATATGAAGATCGCCGATTTGAGCGAGATCGACGCGCTGATGGAGCGCTTTGTCGTACGCGGGTTCGGCGGCACGGATTTCAGGCCAGTTTTCGACTACATCGATGATCTGCGAAAACGGGGAGAATTAATCGATATGAAGGGGCTTATCTATTTCACGGACGGACTCGGGCAATTTCCCGAGAAGCCGCCGGAATACGACACCGCGTTCGTGTTCATGAACGACGAGGGCAAAGAGCTTCCTCCCGTTCCGCCGTGGGCGATGAAGGTTGTGATCGATGAGTCGGCGGTTGAACGCATGAAAGGCGCATCATCGTAGTTTGAGCAGCGAGAAAGCACCGGGGCCGCCCGGTTTGAGAAGAAGGGATCCGGCATGAATATCACTTCCGCGAAGCAGCAGGTGAAGGATACCGTCGAAGCGTACTTGAAGAAGGACGACGCGGGGCTGTACGTTATATCTCCCGTGCATCAAAGGCCGGTGTTCCTGGTGGGCGCGCCGGGAATCGGGAAAACGGCGATCATGGAGCAGGTCGCGCGCGAACTGGAGATCGGCATCGTGTCGTATTCCATGACGCATCACACGCGGCAAAGCGCGCTCGGCCTTCCGCGTATCGAGCACCGCGAGTTCGAAGGGGTCGAATACGACGCTTCCGAGTACACGATGTCCGAAATCGTCGCTGCGATTTACGACTACATGGAGCG
>CAKTSW010000048.1 GCA_934613165.1 uncultured Ellagibacter sp. | reverse complement strand
GAGCCAGGATTGCACTACCATGATCACTCACACGCACAATGGCGTCGAAACGAATGTGGACGGCAAGAAAATAGAGGACGTGTACGGCGGCGACGCTCTGCTGTACAAAAACACGTTCGTCAACAACCCTGTGGCTAATACCGGAACTCTGACCATCAGCAAAACCGTCGACGGCACGGGGACGCCGAGTGCCGACACGTTGTTCGAATTCACGGTGGAGAAGGGCGGTGCTGCGGCTTCCGGTAACTACAGCGTGGACGGTGGCGCTTCGCAGCCCATTCCCGCTGGCGGCAAGATCATGCTCGCGGCCGGCCAAAGTGCGCTGCTCACCGGGCTTTCCGCAGGCGAATATACGGTTACGGAAACCACGCCTTCGCAGGGCACGTACCAATCGACGTCCTTCTCCGTGAACGGCGGCGAGGCGCAAACGGGGCTTTCCGCGAAAGTGAACGTTGTCGGCGCTTCGAGTGCCACTTCGGGCGGATGGGCAACCGACAAGGACGGTACGCCGGTCGAGGACGAGGACGGCTACTTCACCTATACGCTGACGTCCGACCAGATCGACGCCGACGGGAGCATCACCGTCGACTGCGACCCGTTGGCCGAGTACATGGAAGCACAGATGCGAGACTATGAGAACTATGTCCCTCGGAACTTCAAGGTGAAGTTCGTCAACGAGACGGGTGCGCCCATCCAGTATCAAGATTACGAGTTCGACACGGTGAATTGGATTCCGACGGGCGATACGTACGCGCCGTCGGCTACGCCGAACATGCAGAACACGAACGAAGGCGCAAGCCCCACTTCTGCCGGCTACGGTTGGGGCGAGGCTTGGCAGCGGATGTACTCCATGCTGACGGGGCAGGTCGCTACTGCGGGGTCGCTTGGTGCTGCCGGCTTCGACGGCAACAACGTGCGCATCGCCATAGCGCCACTTCGCTGCATAAATCCGGCGATCGTGTCGTACTTCAACAGCAATCCCGGTGCGGGCACGCTGACGGGGAACTCCTCGACGTACAGCGCGCAGACGGTCACGTTGCTTCAGATGAACGCGTTCCCTGAATTGATCAAGCAAGCGTTCATCTTCAAGAATTGGGAAGGCGAGGAAATAAGTCTGCCGGCGGACGAGAACCGCACGTATGCCGACTTCATCTGCGCGTTTTATGGTGTAGCGTCGCTTGACGAGCTGACGGTTGCGCAGAAGTACAACGTGTTGGGCACGGGCTCCAAAGGCTCGCCGACCGCGCCCTACGACGGGCAGTCCGCGATCACGACCTATTATTCCAACCTTGCGGGGTCGTTTGCGAACTGGTGCGTCCCGTATTCCGCCCTTGATGACGGCACGCTCGACTACTTCAAAACTTGGGGATTCAGCGATACGCGCGTTGAGGCCGGTAAGGTGCTTAAATCGGGTAGCCAGGAGTTCGGTGAGGGCGACGCGGCAACTTATGCTTACCAACCGGATTATTACCTGCTGGAATCCGACCCCGATATCCTCAAGATGGCGTACGAGTACCTCTACGAGCGCTGCATTCGCTTCTCGCTCGACACCGATACGCGCCCGGTTTCGGAAGCTATCGACAATAGCGCTACGTCAAATGATGGTGTTGGCGGCATCAAAGACTATCTCGATAAGACCGATGAGGCGAACGACAACGTACGCTCCGCGATGAACAATGGCGAGAAGGTTGGCGACGGGGAGAACATCACGCTCGATCATGTGCGAGGATATATCGAGGTTCCTAACGCATGGAACCAGTTCCGCTATTACGACTTCGGTTTCAAGCTGACGTTCAAAGCGGACGCCGCACAGCCCGCTGCGGCCTCCGTGGCGTTCACCAACACCTATGCGAGCGGCGATACCCCGACTCCTCCGACGCCGAGCAAGGAAACCGGCAGCCTTTCGGTTTCGAAGACGGTTACGGGAAATGCCGGCGACAAGACGACGCTGTTTCCCTTTACCGTGACTTTGGATGACGCCTCGATCAACGGCACCTACGGCGGGATGACCTTTGTCGACGGCGTGGCGACGTTCACTCTTGCTCATGGCGAAACCGTTACGGCAACGGGGTTGCCCGCAGGCGTTCGCTATACGGTGAAGGAGAGCGGAAACGATGGCTACGCGGTTACGGCGACGGGCGATGCCGGGGTTATCCGCGCCGATGAAACGGCGTTCGCGGCTTTTACGAACTGCAAGAATGTCGAGCCGACGACGCCGGACGAGCCTAAGCCGACGCCCGATCCGGGGCCGAATCCGAATCCTGCGCCGTCTCCCGATCCTGAGCCGACGCCCGACCCCGACCCCACGCCAGAGCCGAGCCCTGAACCGACGCCCGATTCCCCGTCCGACTCTGAAGAGCCGGTAAGCGAAGGGGAGCAAGCGGATACGCTGGCTCAAACGGGCGACAAGACAAATGTTGGTATCTTGTTCGCTTTGATGGTCGGGTCAGTTGTGGCGATGGCGGGTATTTTCGCATATGCCAGAAGGCCGCGCCGCGGAGCGCATCGAGCCGACAGATAGTTCGAGCAAACGATAATACTGGCGGTCGAACGAACCGATAAGGCGCGGGCGAGGATATCTTGCCCGCGCTTTTTACGTTGGCGCGAAGGATATTGACCCTCGAAGCCTTCGCCGAGCCGGAAGCGGCCGGCTCCCACCGAAACGATGCAGACGACGCGACGGGGATGAGCGATATCGTGTCCCGAATATGGTACATCGCTGCGGCTAATTGGACGGTTGCTAACAAGGTGATCAATGGGTTTCCCCAAGGCGACGGCCTTTTCTCATTCGAGCCCGATATCTCCGTGACGATGAGCCAGCTCTGCACCATCATCGCGAACAACATGTGGGACTACGAAAACGTGCTCCATCTGCCGCTTTCCATGCGCCAGCGCGGCGACGTGATTTCCTGGGAAGGTCATGTCGCGATCTACCTGGGCGACGATATGATCATCGACGCCTACGGCCCAGTCGGCGTGCACAACATGTGGCCGCGCGGCGTGCTGCGAGGCGTCCTGGGGTTCTACCAGTAAGAGACTGCTGAGCCGCGGCGCGCCGCTTTGCTCGAAATTCGCGAGGCGTGGACAAAATTCGCCGATTTGCGAGCCGACTTCGGCGCGCTCGGTGCTTGATGCGCCTAGAGATTCGCATATCCCCAGGTCACGATGTTCAATGTGAAAGTTTGCCTTAGCACACTCCTCGCATATCGAGAGATTCTGTCCTTCGAGGCGGGAAGGAGCTCGAGTTTCCCTTCTTGGGAAGGTTTGCAGCCGGCGGATGCGGCAAATCCGGGTTGAAGATTGGTAAGGCCGGAGTTGGCTTCCTTTCCTGGAGGGTTGGCAGGCGGCGCTGTTGGCAATTATTTGTTGCTACCCAGGCGCCAACAACCTGTTGGCGTTAAGCAGCTAGATACCGAGCGGGTCGCTATGCGATCCGTTCGGACGGCGGTGAGTATCAGCAAATCGCCGTCGGTGCGGTAGATGAGCAGCCAATCCGGCTCGATGTGCAATTCGCGGTGACCTCGATAATTCCCTTCGAGCGCGCGGTCACGCAGTGTCGTGGGGAGGTCCGACTGCGTTTGAAGAAGCTTGAACGCAACCTTGAGTTTCTCTAAGTCTTTTCCTTGTTTCTTTATTCGTTTGAAGTCCTTCTTGAACTTCGTCGTGAACTCGAGGTGCAGCATTTCTTAGTCCTTATCGAGTTCGGCGAACATTTCGTCGACCGTGTCGAACGGGCCGACGAGGTTACGTCCCGCGGCGGCATCGTGCATGGTGCCATGCTTCGTCGTCGGAGCCTCTCGACGACTTATCTCAAACCGGATGGCGCGTTCCGGTTGACGCGTCGGGGGGGGTGCTATTTTAACTAGCATCCTCGGCAAACCTGCTGAAAGGCAGGGACGCAAAGCCATCGGGTCTACGGTTTCCGATGAAACTACGACAGCCGGTTGCCGCCTGCTATGAACAGGCGTTATAGACGGGATTCCGTCTTGTCGCTTGCTCTAGTCGCGACGGTTGCGCGGTTAAATCGCCAGATAGCTTTCTATTTGCCTTGGTTTCGAATGGGGTTAGCGATTTTCGTAGACGGGGGAACGATGACGAGTGACGGCAAGCGTGCGGGCGTGAAATCGGGTCAAACAGTGGCGCTTCGTGCGGTCATCGTGGTTCTGGCCGTTGCCCTTATCGTCGTGCTGTGCCTTTTGCTGCGCACGTGCTCTGCCGACAATCAGGAAACGGCGGCCTCGGCTCCCCAGATGGAGCAAACGCAAGGGTCCTATGTGAAGCCTGAGACGCCTGTTGACCGCAGCAAGAACGTCACTTTGCCTGGCTGGGGCGGCTTCACCATCCCCGCAAACGAACAACATGTTACGCAGGGATTCGAATTTCATAATCCTGCCGAAAACATCTGGTACGAAGACTATTTCAGCGTCAACGATACCGAGGCTTCCGAAAAGCTCGTCGTCGACAGCGGCGACAAAATGGGTTTGAACCACTTACTTGGTTTGCTGGGCGTGAAAGGGTCGGTTACTGAGGTGGCCGATTGCGGTGCCGACAGCTTTGCCCTCGACAAAAACGACCAGGGGTCTTTCGAGATCGAAGGCATCGCAGGCTTCGAAGGCGAGAAAACCATCGTCGTGAAAACCGATGCTGGCGAAAGCGTCTCAATCGACGTGCGTTGCGAGCAGCAATGCTACTACATGACGTTCGGGTTGTATCTCGCCGACGGCGACGAACTGCTCTACCAATCGGGCCTCGTGTCGCCGGGCAACTACGTGCAGGACATGCAAATGACGCGCGCGCTCGCGCCGGGCACGTACGATGCATACGTGGTATGCCAACCGTACCGGTCCGACGGCGTCACCAAGACGAACCAAGGAGTGGTGAAGATCACGCTGACCGCGAAATAGCGGTGCGTTATCGATAGGGGATAAGGGAATCGTAATCTACTAAAGAAAGGACCGGCGAATCCTCAAGCCGCGACGAGCGGTTGGTTCCCAGCGCCGGGAAGTGCCATGAAAATGAAGAAAACTTTCCTTGCAAGTGTGACCGCCGTGGCTCTCGCGGCTGCGATGGTGCCGGCCGTGGCGTTGGCGGCGGATAACCATGAGACGACCGTGAACTATACGGTCGACGAGGGCTATACCTGGACGGTGCCTGCGGAGGTCACGTTCGAGAAGAACGCTACGACTGATACTCAAACCCCCAGTGACAAGGTGACTGTTTCGAACAATGTGATTCCTGCTGGCAAATCGACGCAAATCGCGCTCGGCTCAAGCAACACTTTTACCGTCGTTTCGGGTGCTGCCACGCGCAGCTTTACCGTCGGCAAGGATGCATCCTCGACGCTTAAGGCTGGCGACCCCGTCCTGACCGTCGCCTCCGGCACGGCTTCGAGTGAGCAGCCGCTTACCTTCAATCTTCTCGCCCCTGCGGGTGCTTTGCAGGCGGGCACGTACGCCGGCACTGTCACCTTTACGGCTGCTCTCATCTAGCGATTGAAGTGCGTGGAAGCGAATCGCTTCGCTTTCAGACAATGTCGGTAGCGGCAAGTAGATGGCTTGGTTAACCTGCGGGAATGGGTGTGTGCATCCATTCCCGCGCTCGCTTTTTCAAATGGAGGGGATGAATACTATGACGCATAGAGGAAAGGTAACGACAGCGAATGCCGTGCTGGCTTTCCTCTGTGCGGTCGTAGTGGCCCTGCTCGTTTCGCCGCTGTCGCTTTTGCCTGCAGCCACCGCCTTCGCCGAAGATTCTGAGACAACGGTTCCCGCCGAATCGGGCACGACCACAGACGGGAATGATGCGTCCGTATACTCCATCACAATCCCGTCGAATTTGGAAATGATTGCAGGCGATAGTGGCCTTGCTTCTGGGAGCATGGAAATCACGGGGAAGGTCGACGCGCATTATCTGCTGAGCGTAACTGCGGCTGGCAGCGGCGCGCTTGCAAACTCTGAAGGCGATAAGTTGGATTACGCTCTGAGAGGGGCAACCTTTTCCGTTGATGCAGGTTCGAGGGCGGCAAACGTTGAGCAGCAAGTGACCGCGACGACAATCGCTGTTCCTGCCTACCCCGGCACATATACCGACACAGTGGCTTTCACCGCGAAATGCGAGCTGGCAACCCATGCGCTCGCATTTGACGCAAACGGCGGAGAGCTTTCTGAAGGTGCCTCGAGCAAGAGCCTTGCTTACGGCGATTCCTACGGCGAACTTCCGACGCCAACGCGGGCGGGGTATACGTTTCTCGGGTGGTTTACCTCGATAGATAGCAGCGAACAGGTTGATAGCTCCACAACGATGGGGGACGACCCTGTAACCGTTTATGCTCATTGGAGGGTGAACACATACACGATCGCCTACGACCCTAACAGCGCGAGCTTGGGGCAAGGCTCGATGGACTCGCAGGAGCATACGTATGGCGAATCGGCGCAATTGAAGGCGAACGAATTCACCAATAGTTATTCCGACCAGGATAAAGTTCGATTTGCAGGTTGGAACACCGAGCCCGATGGGAGTGGAACGTTCTATGCAAATAAGCAAGACATCAGCGATTTGGCCGCCGAAGACGGTGCAACGGTTACGCTGTATGCGCAGTGGGAGTTCGAGTATGTTCTCGCAATCAAATACGACGATAGCGTTGACGATAATGTAACCGACTATAAATCGCCTGAATCTTTGACCAACGGGTTCTTGATTTTGAAAACCGCTATCGCCGATGCGAACTATTTCGTGAACGAGAAAGCACGGATTGAGAAGTGGCTGATTCCCGGCAAGCCCGTACTTTCCTTAGATGATCTTCTCGAAGGAAAAACTCAGGAAGCTAAAAACAACTGGAACAAGGCCTGGAAACTGACGTCCGTTGAGACAAGCGAAGCGGCCGCAAAGGAACTCGATGTGCATGTGGATAGGCAGCAATACCGGCTTGATTTGAATGGCAGACTAGAGGGCGCGACTTCTGGTACAGGTAATATAAAAGGATGGGGTACAGCGAACGTATATGTCAACGGCTCGATTGCTTCCGATGGCGATGGATGTACCGATTACTTTAGGTGGCATAAGTATGGTGCGGAATATCGCATGGAGTCGAATACGGTGAATGACGGCTTTGAGTTTTTAGGCGTAGCTGGGGGCTCGAACCCGATGGAAGGTCGGGTCGATGGTGCCGCCCATAACAAAACGGATACCAGCGAATATGACGTTACGTCAGTTACCTTCTTTTACCGCAAGACGACCTCTTCGTCTGAATCCACGAGTGACGAAGGTGCTGATAGCTCAAATGGCGATGCTTTGGAAGACAACTCGACGATGAGTTCGTCCGATTCGCTCATCGACGCCTACGGCCCGGTCGGCGTGCACGGCATGTGGTTGCGCGGCGTGCCGCGAGGCGTTCTGAGGTTCTACCAGTAAGAGACTGCTGAGCTGCGGCGCGCCGCCTTGCTCGAAATCCGCGAGGCGTGGACAAAATTCGCCGATTTGTGAGCCGACTTCGGCGTGTTCGGTGCTTGATGCGCCTAGAGATTCACATATCCCCAGGTCACGGTGTTCAGCGTGAAAGTTCGCCTTGGCGCACTCCTCGCATATCGAGAGATTCTGTCCTTCGGGGCGGGAAGGGGCTCGGGTTTCCCTTCTTGGGAAGGCTTGCAGACGACGGATGTGGCAAATTCAGGTTGAAGATTGGACGGGTGGAAGTTGGCTTCCTTTCCTGAAGGGTTGACAGGAGCGTCGTCGGTAATTTCAAGTCGGAGGCCCGAGGGTTCGGCCCCCCTACGTCCCCTGATTGCGCGCGCCAGGGGAGTCAATTCCACAAGTGGGGTATAATTCGGCTCAATACCCGCTGTTTCTCGCGGTTTACCGCGCGGACTGCTTCCGGCAAGGAGAACCTCATGGCTTACGTTTTCACCCACGCAACCGTGCTCGACGGCACCGCCCATATGGAGCCGCGGCCCAACTCGACCGTCGTCGTGGACGATGCGGGGCGCATCGCGGCTGTCGGCGGGGCCGCCGAGGTCGTGCCCCCTGCGGGCGCCAAGGAAATCGACCTCAAGGGCGCGTACCTTTTGCCGGGCCTCGTGAACCTGCACGTGCACCTGTGCGGGTCGGGCAAACCCACGAGCGCGGGCGCGGCGGGCGACCTTATCGACAAGGTGGTGGGCAACCC
>CAKTSW010000047.1 GCA_934613165.1 uncultured Ellagibacter sp. | reverse complement strand
TCGCCGCCTGCGAAGTCGAGCGCGCCGATGGTGTCGCCGATGAGCGAGCCGTCGCCGCCCCACACCATGTGGGCGAGCGGCGGGTACACCACGATCGTCCAAATGGCCACGAACGCGCACACCGCGCCGAACTTCATGCGGCCCGCAAGGGAACCGGTGATGATGGCCGTGGTGATCATGCAAAACGCCATCTGGAACACGAAATCGATGATCGACGGGTAAACCGCGTCTTCGGGAACTGCTTCGGCCTCGGCAAGCATGTCGCTGGTGCCGGAAAGGAAGCCAAGCTGATCAAAGTCCCCGAAAAAGGGGATCGAGCCGTCTCCGCCGTATGCGAACGACCAACCGCAAATCGTCCAGGTGATGGCGACGATGCCGATGACGCCGAACACCATCACCATCGTGTTGACTACGTTCTTGCGACGGGAAAGACCGCCGTAGAAGAACGCAAGGCCAGGCGTCATGAGCAAAACCAGCATAGCGCACACGATCATGAACGCTGTCGAACCTGTGTCAAACATTGCATACCTCCTCTGTTCTCGCTAACGCGCATCTGTATGACAGAGAAGATAATCGCACCCGGCACCCGCGAAAACGCCCGCGCCTCCCACTGTTAACGTTCATTAAAACGAGCCGAAACAAAGGGGAAGCCCCAGCGTAACAAAAAAGAAATAACCCCAGGTGAAAGCACCTGAGGTTATTGTTTCGGCAAGGTTACGAAGAACCGCTCGCCGATTGGGAGGCGATAATAGCCAGGGGACTCCCTATCGGCGGATGGCCTGCGAACGGCCGTCTCGTCCCTCTATCCCAGCTTTTCCTCGATCGACTTGGCGATGCCCGCCGTGTTAAGGCCGAGCTCTTCCATGAGGAAGTCGGGCGCGCCCTGCATGATGTACTTGTCGGGGATGCCCAGCGTGAGCGCCGACACCTTCGCGTCCTGCCGCGCGAGCTCGGCGAGCACTTCCTCGCCCACGCCGCCGCGCACAACGCCGTCTTCCACCGTGACGACGAGGCGCGTCTTCGCCGCCTCGCGAATCGCGTTCACGTCGAGCGGCTTTACCCAGCGCATGTCGACGACCCGCACAGAAACGCCCTTCGCGGCAAGCACCTCGGCCGCCGCAACTGCTGGTGCGACCATGTTGCCGAACGCGAGCACGGCGACGTCTGTGCCCTCGCGCACGATGCGCGACACACCCGGTTCGAACGTTTCCGGCTCATCGGGCACGGGAACGCCCGTGGCCGCGCCGCGCGGATAGCGCACGGCGAACGGGCCGCCGAGCGCAAGCGCGGTGTGGAGCGCGCTTGAAAGCTCCGCCTCGTCGGACGGCGCGATAATCCGCATGTTCGGCACCATGCGCGTGTAGACGAGGTCGAACATGCCGTGGTGCGTCGGCCCGTCGGCGCCGACAAGCCCCGCACGGTCGATGGCGAACACGACGTCGAGGTTCATGAGCGCGTTGTTGGTGATGAGCTGGTCGATCGCGCGTTGCAGGAAGGTGGAGTACACGGCGAACACCGGCTTCTTCCCGCCGATGGCGAGCCCCGCCGCCATACCCGCGGCGTTTTCCTCGCAAATACCCACGTCGATGAAGCGGTCGGGGAATTCCCGCGCGAAATCGACGAGGCCCGTCCCCGTCTCCATCGCCGCCGTGATGGCCACGATGCGCTCGTCGCGCCGAGCCTCGCGCACAAGCGACTTCCCGAAGACGCTCGTGTAGCTGGGAGCCTTCGCCGGGGACTTCACCGCCTTGCCCGTGGCGATGTCGAAGGGCCCCGTGCCGTGGAAGCGCGTCGGATCTTCCATGGCAGGCCCATAACCTGCGCCCTTCTTCGTGACCACATGCATGAGAACCGGGCCGTTCGTGGCAAGGCAGGTGGAAAGCGTTTCCTTGAGCTCGCGGATGTTGTGCCCGTCGACCGGCGTGGTGCACACGATGCCGAGCTGCTCGAAGATCATCGTTCGCGGCAGCACGAACTGCTTCATCGACTCCTTCGCGTTGCGCCCGAAATGCATGAGCGCGGTGCCGATGGCGCCCGACTGCTCCATCGCCTCCTGAACGCGGTCGCGCGTCGTCCGGTACGACGACGACGTGCGCAGATACCCCAGATGCTTCATGAGCGCCCCGACGTTGCGGGAAATGGACATCTCGTTGTCGTTCAGGATGATGACGAGCGGAAGCTGCGCCTGGCCGATGTAGTTCAGCGCCTCGAACGCCATGCCACCGCCCAAAGCCGCATCGCCGATGAGCGCGACGATCTTCTCGTCGCCCTGGGACAAGTCGCGCGCCTTGGCAAGCCCCACCGCGATGGAAAGCGAATCGGACGCATGCCCCGAGGCGTGCACGTCGTAGGGGCTTTCGCTCGGCTTCGGGAAGCCCGAGATGCCGTGGAACGTACGCAGCGTGGAGAAGCTGTCGCGGCGCCCAGTGACGAGCTTGTGTGCGTAGGATTGATGACCCACGTCGAAGATGAACTTGTCGTGCGGGCAGTTGATAAGACTGTGAACTGCAAGGATGATTTCGACCGCGCCTAAAGACGAGGCGACATGACCGCCCGTCTTCGAGGTGGTCGTGATGATTTCCTCGCGAATCTCGCGAGCGAGGATGGACAGTTCGTCGTCGGTCAGAAGCTTCAAGTCCGCCGGCGAATTCACCACGTCGAGAATGCGTTTGTTTGCCATGGCCCCATTCCCCTTCTCGCATATGCCGCGCGAACGCGGCGGTACCGCTATTCTACGTCAGTCGAGCGCGTCTCGCCCGGGTTGGGAGCGTCCGTTGCGGCGCCCTCCTGCGCTGCTGCGGCGTCTTCGTCGGTCTGGGCGGCTTGCTTTTCCGCCGCCTCTTCAGCCTCTTCCTGGGCGATAAGCTCCTCGGCGCCTTCCTCGGAAAGGTCGCACGCCGCAAGCCCGAGCTTCACCGCTTCCTCGTAAAGGGAAAGCGCCTCGTCAAGCGATATGCCCGGAGCGTTGACCGCCTCGACGATCTCGTCGAGGCGGTTGCGGACATCGTCGAAGGTGTCTGCGCTAGAGTTCGGCATTCACCGGCTCCTCAGAAAGCGTGCCCTCGGCTGCAGCAGCTTCGGCAGGCTCTTCGGCATCGTCGTCGAAAGAGCCTTCGAACACGACGTCGGCTCCCTGGGAAAGCGCGCCCTCGGAAGCTTTCTCCTGCGCGGAATCGGCAGGTTCCGAAGGAATATCCCCCGCTTCCTCGGAGGATTCTTCCTCGGTCGTCGGGAACGCGTAGGCCGCGTACATCTCGTCCTCGCGGCGCTTCGCGGCGTCCGGGTCCTTCGCATCTTCCTCGATCTGGCGAGCGATGCGGCCCAGAACGCCGTTCACGAAGCGGGGCGACTCGTCTTCGCCGCCGAACCCCTTGGCCAACTCGACCGCCTCGTTGATGGCGACCGACACGGGAACCTCGTCGACGTAGAGCATCTCGTAAGCCGCAAGGCGCAGGATGCAGCGGTCGACCACGGGCATGCGGTCGAGTTTCCAGTTCTCGGACGTGGACGCGAGACGCGCGTTGATGGCGAGCATCTTCTCGTCGACGCCATCGATGAGGCGCACCGCGTAATCGGAAAGCGGCGTCTCGTCTTCCAGAACGCTCCCGGCATCGACCAAATCGGACGCGGGAACGCCCTGGATTTCGCTTGTGTAGAGCACCTGAAGCGCGCTTTGGCGCGCAACGGTGCGTTCATGTCGTCGTGCCATGTGTCTCCTATTCGGCGAACTGGATGCCGTCGATGAACACGTCGACCGACGCGACCTCGACGCCGACCTGGCTCGCCACCGCGTCGGCGACCGCCTGGCGCAGCTTCGAAGCGACCTCGGGCAGCGCGAAACCGTAATACACCTCGATGCGGATCGCGATATCGAGCTTGTCGTCCTCGTTCACCGTGATCTCGATGCCCTGCGTCTGGGGCTTCTGCCCGAACACCGAGCGGATGCCACGGCCCGACGCGCTGGCGGAACCGACGCAGGCCACGCCCTCGACTTCGCTCACCGCGATGGAAACGATGGTCTCGACGACGCCCGGCGCAAGCGCCATGCCGTCAACGTTCAACTCGCTCATAGCAGATCTCCCATCTGGGTTTCGATGAAATCGGTCGTTGCCTCGCCCGCGCAGAACACCTCGTTGTCGAGCACGCGGCGGTGGAACGGCAGCGTGGTCGCGATGCCCTCGATGACGAACTCGTCAAGGGCGCGGCGGCCGCGCGCAAGGCACTCCTCGCGATCCTGACCGCTCACGATGACCTTCGCGACCATGGAATCGTAGTACGGCGAGATGCGCGAACCGGCGTGCACGTAGGTTTCGACGCGCACGCCCGGGCCCATGGGGGGCTCGAAACGCGTGATGGTGCCCGGGCACGGACGGAAGCCGTGGTCGGGGTCCTCGGCGTTGATGCGGAACTCCATGGCATGGCCGAAGGGAGAGAACGGCGCGCGATCGGCGCAGCTCATCGGCTCGCCGGAGGCGATGCGCAGCTGCTCTTTGATGATGTCGGTGCCGGTGATCTGCTCGGAAACCGGGTGCTCCACCTGCACGCGCGTGTTCATCTCCATGAAGTAGAACTTGCCCGAAGTGTCGAGCAGGAACTCGATGGTGCCGGCGTTTCGGTAGTCGACCGCGCGGACGGCCTTGAGGGCGGCGACCCCCATGGCGCGGCGCAGCTCGTCGGTCAGCGCCGGGGAGGGAGCCTCCTCGATGAGCTTCTGGTGGCGGCGCTGCACGGAGCAGTCGCGCTCGCACAGAGCGACGTGGTTGCCGAAGTCGTCGGCAAGCACCTGCACCTCGACGTGGCGCGGACGGAGCACGAGCTTCTCCAGGTAGACGCCGTCGTTGCCGAACGCGGCGCCCGCCTCGGCGCGGGCCGCCTTGTAGTGCGACTCGAGGTCGGCCGGGTCGTGCACTTCGCGCATGCCCTTGCCGCCGCCGCCCGCCGTCGCCTTGATGAGCACGGGGTAGCCCACGTGCTCGGCGAACGCGCGCGCTTCCTCGACCGTGTCGATGCAGCCGTCGGAGCCGGGCACCGTCGGCACGCCGCACGCCTTCATGGTCTCGCGCGCGGCGGACTTGTCGCCCATGCGCTCGATGCATTCGGCGGAAGGGCCGATGAACACGAGGTCGTTGTCGACGCAGGCGCGGGCGAAGTCGGCGTTTTCGGCCAAGAAGCCGTAGCCGGGATGGATGGCCTCGGCGCCGGTGTTCACCGCCGCCGCGATGATGTTGGACATGACGAGATAGCTTTTGGTGGCCTGAGCGGGCCCGATGCACACGGCCTCGTCAGCGTAGCGCACCGGGTAGGTGTCGGCGTCTTCGGTGGAGTACACCGCGACCGTCTTCACCCCGAGTTCTTTACAGGCGCGCATGACGCGCAGCGCGACCTCGCCGCGGTTGGCGATGAGAATCTTCTTGAACATTATTGCTGCTCCGACGCGAGCGGGGTCTTGGAGTGCGGCTCGACGTAGAACAGCACGGTCCCGAACTCGACCGGGTCGCCGTCCTTCACGCAGACCTCGCGGACGGTGCCCATCTCCTCGGCCGTGATCTCGTTCATGAGCTTCATGGCCTCGACGATGCACAGCGTCTGGTTTGCGGCGACCTCGTCGCCCACCTTGACGAACGGCTCCTCGCCAGGCGCCGGGGCGGCATAGAAGGTGCCGACCATGGGGGCCGTGACGGCGTACCAGTTCGCCGGATGGTCGTTCGCGGCCGGAGCGGGAGCGGCGGCCTGGGGCTGCGGGGCGACGGCTGCGACGGGAGCCGCGGCGGCCTGGGGCTGCGGGGCGGCAGCGGGAGCTGCGACCTGGCCCGGCATGCGGACGGCGATGCGCGTGCCCTCTTCTTCCACTACGATCTCGCCGACGCCGCTTTCCTCGGCGACGCGAACCAGCTCGCGAATCTGATTGATATCCACGTAATCGTCCTCCTTGGTGCCGCTCGATTCCTGCTCCAACAGGAAGTCGACTTTCTCGGATGTGCGGTGCTTGCTCAGGTAGGTGCGCGCCTCGTTGGGGAACAGCGCATACATGAGCACGTCCTCTTCGCTTTGGGCGAGGTCGCCGATTTCTTCCGCGACCTCGTCGAAGGTGGTGGTGACCAGAGTGCCCGGGGCCACGTCGGCGGGAAGCACCTCGGAATTGCCCACGACCTTCTTCACGATTTCCTTGTCCATGCGGCCGGGCGCCTTGCCGTAGTAGCCGCAGATGTAGTCCTTCATTTCCTTGGACACGACGCTCCAGCGCTTGCCCGTGATGACGTTGAACACGGCCTGCGTGCCCACGATCTGGGACAAGGGCGTCACGAGCGGCGGGTAGCCGACCTCGGCGCGGACCTTCGGGATTTCGGCCATGACCTCAGCCAAGCGGTCGGTCGCGTTCTGGATTTCGAGCTGGCCCATGAGGTTGGACATCATGCCGCCCGGAACCTGGTGGGAATACACCTTCATGTGCGTGAGCGAGGAGACGCCGCGCTTGTAGTGGCCGCGCTTGCGCACGCCCTCCCAGTACTCGGCGATCTCGAAGAGCAGATCGAGGTCGAGCCCGGTGTCGTAGCGGCTTTCCTGAAGCGCCGCCACGAGCATTTCGACGGCGGGCTGGGAATTGCCGAACGCGAGCGGGGCCGTCGCCGTGTCGACGATGGCGGCGCCGGCTTCGGCGGCTTTGATGTAGTTCGCAGGCGCCATGCCGCCGACGTAGTGGCAGTGCAGATGGAGCGGCAGGCCGATTTCGGCGTTGAACGCCTTCACGATGCGCTCGGTGCGGTACGGCGTGAGCATGCCCGCCATGTCCTTGATGCAGATGGAGTCCGCGCCCAGATCCTTCAGCTGCTGGCCGTACTCCAGGAAGCTATCAAGCGTGTGAACAGGGCTTATGGTGTAGGAGATGGCGCCTTCGAAATGCGCTCCGCATTCCTTGATGGCCTCGGCGTTGTCCACCACGTTTCGAATGTCGTTCAGCGCGTCGAACACGCGGAACACATGGATGCCGTTTCGGTTGGCCGCCTTGATGAAGCGGTTGCAGATTTCGCGCGAGTAATGCTTGTAGCCAACCAAATTCTGCCCGCGAGAGAGCATGGAAAGCGGCGTGTTCGGCGTGTTCGCCTTGATCGAACGCAGACGCTCCCAGGGGTTCTCGTCGAGGAAGCGAAGGCACGTGTCGAACGTCGCGCCGCCCCAAGCCTCGATCGCCCAATACCCTACGCGGTCCATCTTCGGCAGAATCGGGAGCATGTCGCCGATCTGCATGCGCGTGGCCCACAAACTCTGTTGGCCGTCGCGGATGGTGGTATCCATAATTTGAAGCCGTGGCATGAACTCACACCTCCTTCGGTTGCGATAAGTCAGAGATCGAACATCAGATTATAGAAGAAGGCCGCCGAAGCCGCCTTCTTCCATGCGAATTTCACGGACAAGAAACATACGGGGAAGGTGGGTGGTAGCAGGCCTTCCCCCTTGACGCCCGCAAGCCCTGAAGGCCCCGCGCCCTTACGCGCGGCTCGGAAGCTCGGCCGTCGCCTTGGCGAGCACGTGCCCCGCGATCGCGCGGCGGAACTCGTTTAGGTAGTACCCTTCAGAAAGCCCGAGCGTGCAGTCGAGCGCGTAGACGGCGAGCGTGTAGACGTGCGTCTTGTCGGGAGGCTGCGGGCCGCAGTAGCGGTCGAACACGGCGGGGTCCTTGCTGCCATGCGCCATCGGCGACCAGTTGGAGTTCGCGCCTTGGACGAAAGCGACGCTGCCCGTGCGCGAGGCGTCTTCGGGGATGAGCGACGTTCGCGGGTCGATGTCGCACGCGAGCCAGTGGATCCAGCAGAACCCGCCGACGGGGATGGCGTCGAAGTCGATGAACGCGAGGGCGAGTGACTTCGCGCCCTCGGGGACGTCTTCGATCCCTATGGGAAATGAGCGCACGGGAAACCCTTCGAGCCGGTCCTCGTCGGGCGCGTACTTCCCGAAGCGGTCGGGCAGAAGCCCGTTTTCAAGTTCGACGTTCACACGCATGGCGCAACCCCTTTCAAGCGACGGTCATCACACGGCGAGTGTACCACGGCGGCCGCACGCAGGAGACAAAGCTAGGCGCGGGGAAGCGACTCAAGGATCGCGGCGAGTTCCTTCTGCACGCTGTGCTCGACGTTGGTGCCGATGACCTTGCGCGCGATCTCCTTGATGGCCGACCGCCCGTTCTC
>CAKTSW010000046.1 GCA_934613165.1 uncultured Ellagibacter sp. | reverse complement strand
ACGCCGAGCTGCCGACGATCGACGACATGCTTCAGGGTCCGAGCGCGTTCGTGTTCTGCGGCGACGACGTGGCTGCTGCCGCTAAGGCGGTCAAGGAGTTCGCCAAGGACAACGACGTCCTCGAGATCAAGGGCGGCATCATGGACGGCGCTGCCGTTTCCGCTGCCGAGGTGGAAGCCATCGCTTCTCTGCCTTCCCGCGAAGAGCTTTACGCCCACATCGCCGCTGCGATCAACGGTGTTGCTCAGGGTCTTGCGACCGCCATCAACGGCGTGCCGCGCGGTCTGGCTCAGGTCACCAAGGCCGTTGCCGACCAGAAGGAAGCTGCCTAACAACAGCTCGTGCAGCTTGAGACGGGCTGCGTAAAAGAAAACATACAGGTCGAAGCAAGGGCTTCGGCCCCTTTGAAAGGAAACTAACATGGCTGTTACTCGCGAAGAGATCATTGAGGCTCTGAAGGAGATGTCCCTGCTCGAGGCTTCCGAGCTCGTGAAGGACATCGAGGAGACCTTCGGCGTTTCCGCCGCTGCTCCTGTTGCTGTTGCTGCTGCTCCGGCTGCTGGCGCTGCTGCTGCTGAGGAAAAGTCCGAGTTCGACGTCGTCCTCGAGGGCTTCGGCGACAACAAGATCGCTGTCATCAAGGTTGTCCGCGAGATCACCGGTCTCGGCCTGAAGGAAGCCAAGGAAGTCGTCGAGAACGCTCCGAAGGCCATCCAGGAAGGCGTTGCCAAGGACAAGGCTGAGGAAATCAAGAAGCAGCTCGAAGAGGCTGGCGCGGCTGTCACCCTCAAGTAACTCGACTCTTCACAGATTCGCAGTTCAAGGACCTCCCTTCGGGGAGGTCCTTTTTTTTCGTGCCCGCATGTCTTCGCTTGTAGGGACGTGGGGAGAAAGCCTTCGATTACGCAACGGTAACAGGCGGCGGTTCCGCAAGCGCGGTGGGATATAGTAGTCGTCGATTTTCGAACGGGAGCAAGGGGAGGATATGCGGCAACAGTACTTCAAGACGGCATGGCGCGACATCGTGCACTCGCCGCGCTGGTTCACGAGGTTTCTCGTCCTTGCGCTTGTGTCGCTTATCCCTGTGTTCGGGTGGATCGTGGTGAGCGGGTATCTTCTCGGTTGGGCGCGAGACATCGCCTGGGGCGCCCATACGCCGCTTCCAGAGCATGTTTTCGACAATTCCGACGGCATGCTGTACCGACGAGGGCTCTTCTCGGCCGTTATCGTGGCGGTATGCGCAATCGTGCCGTATGCGGTTGTGGCAGTCGGGGGAATCGTGAGCACGGGCTCGGCTGCGGGGGCGAGGCTGCTGTTTCAAGGGATGTATGCCGGTGGGGCAGGGTTTCCCGCCGATGCGGTGTTCTCGACGTGGGGCAAGGTGACCATGCTGGCCACGCTAGCCGCGATGTTCTTCGCCGTGTTGTTCGGCCTTGTCGGGTCGATGCGCATGAGCATCTACGGGCGTCTTTCGGCGGGGTTTCAGCTGGGGCGTTGCTGGGCGATGATCCGCCGCGACCTTGGCGGATTGATGAGGATCTTGGGGATGGCCGTTCTTGCGGGAATCGTCGCGGGAATCGTGCTTTTGGCTCTGATGGGGATCATCGGCTTCGGCGTGGGGACGCTTGCCATGGCCGGTTATCGGATCGTCGACGTCTTGGAGCCCGCCAGCATCTTCGTCGTCCTTTTAGCGGGGATGTTCCTGCTTTTCGTGTTCCTCGCCTACGTTGTGGCCGTGCAGTTCGTCGCGATGTTCTACGGTGCGCTCATCGCGCGCGCCTTGGGGTACTGGACGCGCCAGTTCGACGTGCCGCAATGGCGCGGGCAGGACGACCCGATGCCGTTCGAGGCGGCAAAGGGGTAAGTCCTGTCCGCTAAAGGTCGCTGTTAGTCGCGACGGACGCTCATGCAGCGCATGGCGTTCAGAATCGCGAGGATGGCGACGCCCACGTCGGCGAAGACGGCGAGCCACATGTTGGCGATGCCGAGAGCCGCCAGGATGAGCACGACGAACTTCACGCCGAGCGCGAACACGATGTTCTGCCAGGCGATGCCCATCGTCTTGCGCGCGATGTGGACGGCGCACGCGATGTTCGAGGGCTTGTCGTCCATGAGGACGATGTCGGCGGCCTCGATGGCGGCGTCGGAGCCCATCGCGCCCATCGCGATGCCGATGTCAGCGCGCGTGAGGACGGGGGCGTCGTTGATGCCGTCGCCGACGAAGGCGAGCTTGCCTTTTTCCGAGGTCTGCGCAAGCAGGCTTTCCACCCGTTCAACCTTGTCTTGCGGTAGAAGCTGCGCGTGGAACTCGTCGATGCCGAGGGATTCCGCGACGGCTTTCGCGACGTCGGGGCGGTCGCCGGTGAGCATGACGGTGCGTTTCACGCCGGCCTTCTTCAGCTCCTTGATAGCTTGCGCCGCGTCTTCCTTCACGACGTCGGCGATGACGATGTGCCCGATGTAGGCGCCGTCGAGCGACACGTGGAGGATCGTCCCCGTGAGCTCGCATTCGTGCCAGGCAACGCCGTCCTGCTCCATGAGCTTGTCGTTCCCGACGGCCACGACGTGCTCGTCGATGTGCGCGCGCACCCCGTGCCCGCTTTCCTCCTTCACGTCGAGGATACGGGCCCGGTCGATTTCGCCGGCGTACGCCTGCTTGACCGAGAGCGCGATCGGGTGGTCGGAATAGGTTTCGGCGTACGCCGCCATGGAAAGCACGAGATCGGGGTCGACATTCGCCTCGCTGTGCACCGCGACGACGTTGAACGTCCCGTCGGTGAGCGTGCCGGTCTTGTCGAACACCACGGTCTCGACCTTCGAGAGCGTTTCGAGGTAGTTCGAACCCTTAACAAGGATGCCGACCTTCGAGGCGCCGCCGATTCCGCCGAAGAACGACAGCGGGACCGAGATGACGAGCGCGCAGGGGCAGCTCACGACGAGGAAGGTGAGGCCGCGGAGGATCCAGTCCGACCAGGTGCCGGCGCCGAAGAGCGGCGGTACCACGGCGAGGAGCAGCGCGACGATCACGACGGCGGGGGTGTAGTAGCGCGCGAAGCGCGTGATGAAGTTCTCGGTACGCGCCTTCTTCGCGGACGCGTTCTCCACGAGCTCGAGGATGCGGCTGACGGTCGATTCGCCGAAGGGCTTCGTGGTGCGGATAGTGAGCACGCCGGTGAGGTTCACGCAGCCGGAGAACACGTCTGCGCCCTCCTCCACGACGCGCGGGACGGCCTCGCCGGTAAGGGCCGCCGTGTCGAGCTGGGAAGATCCTTTCACGACGACGCCGTCGATGGGGACGCGTTCGCCCGGCTTCACGACGATCTCGTCGCCGATCTCCACTTCGTCCGGGTCGACTTCCACGAGCTCGCCGTCTTGCATGACGTTCGCGTAGTCGGGGGCGATGTCCATCATGTCGGCGATGGACTTGCGGCTTTTGCCGACGGCGTAGCTTTGGAAGAGCTCTCCGACCTGGTAGAACAGCATCACCGCCGCGCCTTCTGCCATGTGCGGGCCCGTTTCGGGGAAAAACACCATGGCGAACGCGCCGACGGTTGCGATGGTCATGAGGAGGTTCTCGTCGAACAGCTGCCCGTGGCCGATGTTCTTGACGGCTTTGATGAGAACATCGTAGCCGGCGATGAGGTAGGGGATGAGGAAAAGCGCGAACTCGAGGTAGACCGCGTTCGTCTCGCTGCCGAGCCAGGCGCTAAGCGGCAGGAATTCCGTCGCGGCGAAGACAACGAAGAAGATGACGAGCGCGACGATGATGCGGTTGCGCCATTTGATCTGCTTTTTGTTCATGGGTGTGGGGACCTGTCCGTCCCTCTTGCCCGGCATTGCGTCGGTTCTCTGCTCCCCGCTTCCGCTGCTCATCGAAACGCTTCGCGTTTCGATTCGTGCGCTTCGCTCTCTCATGTATTATTTAAGCGCGCTTCGCGCGCGGTTAATTGGTTTTCGAGAGTCGCGGAGAACCGACGCAATGCCGGGCAAGAGGGACTGCCTGGGGCTTTTCGCTAGCGGACGATGTTGCAGTCGGGCTCGAACTTGTGGATGGCCTTCTGCGCTTCGTCGAGGATCTCCTCGAAGCGGTCGTCGTCGGCGACGAGGGTCATCTTCGCCATCATGAAGTTCACGGTGCACTTTTCCACGCCGGGAAGCTCGCTGATGGCATCCTGCATCTTCGCGGCGCAGTTGGCGCAGTCGAGATCTTCGAGCTTGAACGATTTACGCATGGGGGTTCCTTTCGGTTGATGCTGAGCTTCTATGGTGAACCGTTGTTTCGGCAGGTTCCGGGATGGTTCGCCTTTCGTGAGGCTTATTCGCAGATGTGCGTCATGCCTTGGGCGAGCATGGTGTAGACGTGGTTGTCGGAAAGCGAGTAGATGACGTTTTTGCCGTCGCGCTGGAATTTCACGAGGCGCGCCTGCTTGAGCGTGCGGAGCTGGTGCGACACCGCGCTTTGCGTGGCGCCGACGATGTCGGCGATGTCGGCGACGCAGCGGCTTTCGCCCATGAGGGCGTAGAGGATCTTGATGCGCGTGGTGTCGGCGAACACCTTGAAGAGATCGGCCAGGTCGTAGAGCAGTTCTTCTTCGGGCATCTCGTCGAACAGGCAGGACGTGTCTTCGCGGTTGCAGCCGCAGGGGCAGGACGCCTCGGTGAGCGTCGGCGCATCGGCGTGCGCGCCTTCCACGATGGACTCCGCTTCCTGCACGATAGGGCTCGGGTTCGCTGCCATGTGGGGTCCTTTCATTTATCTGCGCTTGCTCATTCACTTATACATATGAGCAACTGTTCATGAGTATAAGAAGCGCGCGCCGACTGTCAAGGGGGAAAGAAAAATCCCCCGTCTTCGGCAAGGAAGGCGGGGGATTCGCGGTGATTCACCGGTTGAGCCCTGCGTTCGCGCGTTTAATGCGAGTCTCGGGTGATACGCGCGCGTTTGTCCGGATCTTCTATTCCTGTACTTTCAGTGCTTCGGACAGGCTGACGCGCTTGATGGAGCGTGTGTGCAGAAGCGCCACGACGAGGTAGGTCGCGAACCCGATGCCTGCGCATGCGGCCATGGACCACCATGGCACGTAGATCTCGATGTTGCCGCTGTAGGCGATGAGCATCGACCGGAAGATCGCCGTGAGCGAGCCGATGATGAGCGGCTCGCACAGCACGAGCGAGGCTATGACGCACAGGGTGATGGAGCGGATGTAGAGGCGCGAGATCTCGCCGTCGCGGTAGCCGAACACCTTCATGTAGCTGATCGAGCGGGCGCTGCGGTCGATCACGGCCTTGGTCAGCAAGTACATGAACAGCAGGAAGATGAACACGGCGAGCCCCACCATCATGCCGATAAGATCGCTCATCATGCCGATGAACTGGTCGCCCACGGCGCGCATGTCGTCGGGCGTGGTGTCGCCGGCGTAGTAGCGGGAATCGAGGGCGAGCTGCTCGTCGCTCGCGTAGCCGTTGAAGTACGCGCCGTCGTTGCCGAAGAGCTCGTTGAAATCGTCGATGCTCATGTAGACGTTCATGTCCGACTTCGACCCCCACGTGTCGCCGGCGTATTCGAGGGAGTAGTCCTTGTCTTCGAACTTGTCGTGGAAGCTTACGCTTTGCCCTTCTTTCCAGCCGAACTTGTCGAGGAGCCCCGCGCCGAAGACGACGCGGTCGTCGCCGACGCTCAGGTCTTTCCAGTAGCGCGAATCGGGCGAGATGCCGTAGACGGCCACGGTTTCCTCGCCGTTTCCGTTGCCGCGATCGTATTGCAGCTGGTAGACGGCGTATTTCTCGGCTTGCGCCACCTTCTCTTCGCCGTTGTCGGTCGTGTTCACGGGGTGGACGTCGTCGTTGTCGGTGTCGATCTTGGACGCGTCTTCGATAAGGTCGACGGCTTCGTCGCGGTCGCAGCCGAGGGCTTCGGCGAGGTCGTCGAGGCTTTCGTAGAACGCGTCCTTTTCGCTCTGGGCCGTGGCGAGCGCGTCCGCGGCGGCTTGCATGTTCTCGGCGCTGGGCGATGCGGCGAGCGTGTCGGCGGCCGCCTGCGCCGCGTCTGCGGCACTCTCGAGGTCGTCGCTTGCTTCCTGCGCTGCGGTAAGAAGCGCGCCGTCGACCGATTGCAGGCGCTCGAGCGCGGCCCACTGCGCGCGTTCCTCGGAGGTGCCTTCGAGTTCGAGCGGGGCCTTGAGCGTGTACTGGTGGTTGGCGACGAGGCTCGTCTCGAGGTTTTCCGCATAGTGCGTCATCGTGGGAAGGATCGCCAGCCCGAAGAGAAGGAGCAGGGAACCGAACGCGATGCCCACGAAGAGCGTGGCGAAGTTGCCGAGGTTGCGCAGGAAGATGCGCAGGCGGAAGCGTGAGACGAAGCCCATCTTCTCCGGCAGGCGCACCCCGCGCTTGGTGCCCGACTTGCCGCTCGCTTCATGCCGGAGGAACTGCAGCGGGGTCTTCCGCGTTTTCCGGAGAAGCCCCACGAGCGTGATGAGGATGAGCACGGCCGCGGGAACCACGGCGCACTTGACGAAGATTGCCCAGTCCCAGTAGATGCGGAACGGGGGAAGGCTGTAGGAGCCGTAGTAGAGGTTGCGCATGGGCTCGGTGAAGAACGCGAGCCCGAGGGCGGTGCCTAGAAGCGAGGCGAGCACGCCCACGACGGCGGGGAGCGTGAGGTAGTGCAGCACGATCTCACGGCGGCGGTAACCGCTGGCGAGCAGCGTGCCGATGACGGCGCTTTCCTCCTCGATGGTGGCGTCGGTGAGGACCACGAAGACGAAGGCCATGATCACGATGATGATGTCGAGCAGCGTCGTCCACATCATGGAGTCGCCGTCCACGTCGTCGCGCGCGTAGCCGATGCCCTGGTTGGAATCCGCGTCGATGAGGTCGTCCACGCGCGCATCCGCGCCTTCGAGCGCGCTCACCATGTCCTTCTCCGCGTCGGTGCGCTCGGCGACCGAGAGGTTGCGGTCGTCGAAGGCGAACGAGTAGGTGTAGGTGGGCGCGCCGCCTGCGCCTTCGAGCGCGGCGAACCCGGCGTCTGCGACCTCGGCCACGCCGTAGGTGAGGGTGTTCACCGTGAAGTCCGAATTGTTGAGGAAGAGCGCCTGGCTGTCGGGCTGGGTCATGATGCCGCAGACGGTGTAGGCGCGCCCGCAGAGCTCGACCTCGTCGCCTACGTTAAGGCCGTTGTTCGTGGCGAAGACGCGGTCGATGGCGACCTCGTCGTCCGCCTGGGGCTTTTCGCCCTCGCAGTAGGACGCGATGTCGATATCGGTGCGATGCGCATAGGTGCGCAGCGTCCGCTTGGTGCCGTCGTCTGCAGGTTTTTTCAGGGTAGCGTCGATGGAGAAGTTCTCGTAGAGCGTGACGCCGCCGGCCTCCTTCGCGGCGTCCTCGGCGGCTTCTATCTGCTCGTCGGTTGCCTCGAACGCCGTCATCACGCGGCCGTCTTCGATCGTGTACTCGTCGCGCATGTCGTCGATGAGGGTTCCGATGGAATGCGCGGCGAGCAGGAAGCCCGACGTGAGGGCGATCGCGCCGCACATGAGCAGGAAGAGCCCGAGGTATTTACCGATGTTGTTGCGCAGCTCGCGGGGGAGCCGCTTGGCGAGGGGAGTCATCGCGCGCCTACCAATCGAGCTCGGCGGCGGGCACGGGCGATGCGTTGACCTCGTCGTCGGCCAGGACGCCGTCGTGCAGGCGCAGCACACGGTCGGCCATGCGGGCGATGGCGGCGTTGTGCGTCACGATGACGAGGGTGCAGCCGTACTTCCGGTTCACGTGCTCGATGAGCGCGAGCACTTCCTTGGAGGTTTTGTAGTCGAGGGCGCCTGTGGGCTCGTCGCAGAGGATGAGCCCCGGGTTCTTCACGAGGGCGCGCCCGATGGCGCAGCGCTGCTGTTGGCCGCCCGACACCTGGCGGGGGAACTTGTCGCGCTGCTCCCAGAGGCCAAGCGAGCGCAGAAGGTCGTCGATGGGCAGGGGGTCGTCGGAAAGGTGGGCGGTGACCTCGATGTTCTCGCGGATGGTGAGGTCGGGCACGAGGTTGTAGAACTGGAAGACGAACCCGAGCTCGCGGCGGCGGTATTCGCCGAGGTCCTTGTCGGAAAGGGCGGTGAGCTCGACGCCGTTCACGCTGATGCTGCCGGAATCGGCCGGTTCGAGCCCGCCGACGAGGTTCAGGAACGTCGACTTCCCCGACCCGGAAGGGCCGA
>CAKTSW010000045.1 GCA_934613165.1 uncultured Ellagibacter sp. | reverse complement strand
ACGCGCTCAACATGAAGCTCAAGTTCGTGCTGCAGCCGCTTCGCGTGGCCGTGTGCGGCAACATGGTGTCGCCGCCTTTGTTCGAGTCGATCGAGCTTTTGCCGCGCGAGGACGTGCTCGCGCGCATCGACCAGGTGGCCGCGCAGGTCTTCGGCGCAAGCAACGCCGAGTAACGACGTGGCCGCAACCTGCGAACATACCGATAAGGGCGCCTTTACGGGCGCCCTTTCTTCACCGGGCGGCGGGCGTCGCTGCCAGCTGCGTTCGGCGACGGGCAAACCGCGCAAGGTGGTCTTCCTGCGCGATTTCTGCACGCGCCCGTTCGGCTCGTCGTGCACACGCTGCATCGACGCCTGCCCGAAAGGCGCCATCGCCTTCGCGAACGCCCAGGCCGCGATCGACTCGCAAGCCTGCACCTCGTGCGGGATCTGCGTGGGGGAATGCGACGCGTTCTCGCTTGCCGACGTGAGCGCCGAGGGCGTGCGTGCGCATATGCGCACGATCGCGCTTTCCGGGCAGACCGTCATCCTCACCTGCTCGCATGTTCTTCCCCGCGGCTTCGACGCGGCCGGCAACGTCGTCGTCCTGCCGTGTTTGGCCATGCTTTCCCCCGAGCTTCTCACCGTGTCGCTTGCCGAAGGGCAAAAGCTCGCCGTCGCCGTCGCGTTCGACGCGTGCGAAGCGTGCACGCGCACGAAGGGGCGCGGCATGGAGCGCTTCTCGGCGGCCATCGAGGCGGCCGAGAGCGCAACCGAAGAGTCGATCGGATTCTCCGACGACGTGCCGGAACGCGCTGAGGAAAGCTCGCTTCTGGGAACGCTCACCGCAAGCGAGCCTGCGAACAGGCGCGATGCGTTCGAGTCGCTGAAGGACCAGGCGGCAGACATCGCCTCGGGCGCATACCGCATGCGCCGCAGCGAGTCGCTGCAAAAGGCGCGCGAGCAGAGCGACCGCTGGGAAACCGAGGCGCGGATCGGGGGCGAGGCGGGCTTCCCCGAGGCGAACGAGCACACCGAAAACGGCCTCACGCGCGAGGTGCTCTTCCCCCGCCAACGGATGATCCTGGAAGCCGCCGACGCGTCCGACGCCGTCGCCGTGCGCTTCGAGGTTTCCCTGTCGCGCACCGACGCCGCTCTCTGCGAAAACGACCTTTCCTGCACGAAGGCGTGCCCGACCGGAGCGCGCCAGCCCCATCCCGAAACGGGCGCGCTCCGGTTCGCGCGAAGGCTCTGCACGGGGTGCGGGATGTGCGTTTCGGCTTGCGAGCGAGGCGCTGTGAGCCTGCGCCGCGCGTACGCGGGCGAGCTTCTGCCCGGCGCGATCGAAGACGAGCCCGCGCCTGCCGAGCGCACCGGCGCCGAAAGCGGGGCGGACGCGTTTGCAGCTCCCCTACCCGTCGACGACGACGGCGCCGTCGACGCCATTCCCAAATAACCCCCGACCGAAAGAAGGCGCAGATGCTTCCCGAGAACCCGACTTTGGACCAAGTTGCCGATTACTTCGCCGGCGACATGTTCGCCACGAAGGCGGCCGGATGCCGCGTCGTCGAAGCGTCGCGCGGGCATGCGGTGTGCGAGATGGAGCTTCGCGACATCCACCGCAACGCGACCGGCAACGTGATGGGCGGCGCCATCTTCACGCTGGCCGATTTCGCGCTTGCCATCGCCTCGAACGTGGGGGAAGCGCCGAGCGTGTCGGTGAGCAACACGATCGAGTATCTCTCCGCAACCAAGGGAAGCCGCCTTGTCGCCACGTGCGAAGCGGACAAGTCGGGCCGCCGCCTGGGCTTCTACACGGTGGAAATCACCGACGACACGGGGCGGCGCATCGCCAAGATGTGCGCCACCTGCGCACGGTAGCGCACGACGGCGTTTTCCCACGCGCTTCTTCCCATCATCATCTCTAAAACAGAATAACTCTCATTCGTCTATATAGTTGCTGACAGATAATTCTACTTCTGGTATATTCCTCTTTACGTTATCTATCCTTGATGGCGTTTATTTTCGTTATCATCTATTTTCGACTATGCATGAGGGGATGCAGGTTTTGCAGTTCAAAGCAGGAGAAGCCACCGAACCCGCGGCGCCGTCTTCGCAAGAACCGGATTTCGGCGAGGAGTACCGCGAGGCCCAGGCAGCGCTCGGCAAGAAGGTCCCCCTCGGCGTGAAGATCGCCATCGTGGCCGTGCTCGTCGTCATGCTCTTCGTCTCCTTTGCGCTGGGAAAATACCCCGTCCCCCCCGACGAGCTGGTGAAAAACGTCGTCGCGCAGATAACCGTCGGCGCATACAACCTGTTCAACGACCCCGACATCGTCATATCCGACGCCGCGAACACGGCGCTGTTCAACATCCGTTTGCCCCGCATCGTCGTCGTGATGCTGGTGGGCGCCGCGCTTTCGGTCGCGGGCGCCGCCTACCAGGGCATGTTCAAGAACCCGCTTACCTCCCCCGACTTGCTCGGCGCGTCGGCGGGCGCGAGCTTCGGCGCGTGCTTGGCGCTTCTGCTCGACATGCCGAACTACATGGTGCAGGTGTTCGCCTTCGCGGGCGGCATGATCGCCGTGGCGTGCGCGGTGTGGTTGAACCGCATGGTGAAATCCGACGCCATCTTGGGGCTTATCCTGGGCGGCATCTTGGTGTCGACGCTCTTCCAATCGGGCACCTCGCTCGTGAAGCTCATGGCCGACGCGAACGACAAGCTCCCCACCATCACGTTCTGGCTCATGGGAAGCTTCGCGAGCGTTTCCGACGTCGACATGAAGGCGATCGCCCTGCCCATGCTCGGCGGCTTCGTCATACTGCTTTTGGAAAGCTGGAAGCTGAACGTGCTGTCGTTCGGCGACGAGGAAGCGCGCTCGATGGGCGTGAAGACCAAGCGCGTGCGCCTCATCGTCATCTTCGCGTCGACGCTCATCGTGTCGTGCTCGGTGGCGGTGTCGGGCATCGTCGGCTGGGTGGGGCTCGTCATCCCGCATCTTGCCCGCGCCCTCGTCGGCCCGAACTACCGCGTGCTTCTGCCCACCTCCATGGTCATCGGCGCGAGCTACCTGCTCCTCATCGACAACCTCGCGCGCCTCATCGCCACGGTGGAGATCCCCATCGGCATCCTCACCTCGATCCTCGGCGTGCCGTTCTTCATCTTCATCTTCAAGCGCAACCAGAAGGGGTGGTAAGACGATGGCATCCCTTGTCGAAAGCGAAACGAAGCGCTCCGCCGACCAGGCGCCATGCAACGCCAATCGCACCCCCCTGCTCGAGGTGCGCGACCTTCGCGGCGGCTACCACAAAAAGGAAATCGTCCACGGCGTGTCGTTCACCGTGGAACGCGGCGAGTTCGTGTGCATCATCGGCGCGAACGGCTGCGGCAAAACCACCACGCTCAAGAACATCCTGGGGCTCATGAAGCCCACCGGCGGCGGGGTCTTCGTGAACGGCGTGAGCACGCACGACATGGACGAACCCGAGTTGGCGCGGCACTTCGCCTACATCCCCCAGGCGCACACGCCGCCGTTTCCCTTCAACGTGTCCGACGTCGTGCTCATGGGGCGCACGCCGTACGTGAACCGGCTCGCCGTGGTGAAGCCCGACGACCGCGCCATCGCGTGGCACGCCATGAAGCAGATGTCGATCGAGCACTTGGCCGACCGCCCCTACACCGCGCTTTCCGGCGGGCAGCAGCAGCTCGTGCTGATCGCCCGCGCCCTTACGCAGGAACCGGACCTGCTCGTCATGGACGAGCCCACGGCATCGCTCGACTTCGGCAACCAGCAGCTCGTGCTCTCGCGCATGAAGTCGCTCGTGCAAGCGGGCATGGGCGTGGTCATGGTGACGCACGACCCCGACCATGCGCTCTTCTGCGCCGACAAGGTGGTCGTCATGCAGGAAGGCCGCGTGACGCGCACGGGGACGGCGCGCGAGGTCATCACGGGCGAGGTGCTGCGGGGCATCTACGGCACCAACGTGCACGTGCTCGACGTGGAGATCGAGCCCGGGCGCACCGAGCGGGTGTGCATCCCGCTGTAAGTTCGAAACCTTTGGAGTGAGAGACGTGACAGATTCGCAAAACCGATCCTCTTCGATGAGCCGCCGGAAGTTCTTGCAGTTCGGCGGCGCATGCGCGTTCACCCTGCTTCTGCCCGCGACGGGGCTTATGAGCGGGTGCTCGGCCGAAGGCGTCACCGAGGCGCTCGACAACATGGGCGTGAAATCGGGGCTCGACGCCACCTTCCGCGGCACGCGTGAGTTCACCGACTCGTGGGGTCGCACGAAAACCATCCCCACCACCGACAAGCTCGAACGCGTCTACTTCACGAGCGCGCTCGCGCAGATCTTCGTGTTCACCCTCGCGCCCCAGCTGCTCGGCGGCACGGGCATCCAGTTCACGACCGAAGAATTGAAATACCTGCCTGCCGGCACCGAAAACCTCACCTACATGGGCTCGCTTTCCGCGGGCGGGGAAATCGACCGCGAGATGCTGCTCAAGGAAGATATCCAGCTCGTCATCGACTGTTCGGGAACAACGCTCACCGAGTCCGACGTTTCCGCAGCCCAGAAGCTCGAAGAGCAGACGGGCATCCCGTCGCTTTGCATCGACGGGTCGTTCACCAACATCCGCGAGGCCTACCGGATGCTCGGCGAGATACTGGGGGCGCAGGACCGCGCGGAGAAGATTTCCGCCTACCTGGAACGCGTCTACAACGACGTCACCGCGGCGGTCGCCGACATCCCCGACGATAAGAAGGTGAAGCTGTACTACGCGGAAGGCCCCTTGGGGCTTCAAACCGAGCCCGACCGCGGCCTGCACGCGCTCACCTTCGACGTGGCGGGCGCGAACAACGTCGCCGCCGTCGAGGAGACGCAGGGCATCGGCATGACCAACGTGAGCCTTGAAACCGTGCTCGCATGGGATCCCGAGGTCATCGTGGCGTGGGACGACGTGATCCGCGGCGGCGCCGACGAGATCATCCGCACCGACTCGAAGTGGAGCCATATCTCGGCCGTGAAGAACGGCCGCGTCTACACCATGCCGAACGCGCCTTTTGCCTGGTGCGACCGCCCACCGGGAGTGAATAGGTTCCTCGGCATTCAGTGGATTGCCAACATGCTCTACCCCGATCGCTACGACGTGGACATGGTGCAGGAAGTGAAGGACTTCTACTCGCTTCTGTACTGGGTCGACATCACCGACGACGAGGCGCGCGAGCTTTTGGGCAACTCGTATCCGCCCTACGGGAAGAACTAGGGGCGGCAGGGCACCATGCGAAACATCATGACACGGCGGTTTCTCGGCGACGCGGCGCGCTGCGCCCTCACCTTCCTCTTGGCGTTCTCCCTCGCGTTTTACGTGCAGGGCACAGCCTTCGCGGAAGGCGAGGCCGCAGACGGCAACGGCACGGAAGCCGAACAGCCGGCCGAACCCGACGAGCCCGCGCGCGGCATACAGGGGCTGACCCTGCTATTGCAAGCGCCCTACGAGGGCTCGGGCTGGGCCGTCGCCGCGAACAGCTGGGAGGACATCCCCCAGGCGCACGGGTCGATCACCAAGAAGGGCGAATCGCTCACCTTCGACGTGCAGGCCGTGTGGTCCGATGGCGCGACTTCTTCGCCCGCAAGCGGCGGCTACCCCGTTACCTGGTCGGTCGACGACACGTCGGTGGCGACCGTCGCCTCGAACGGCATCCTCACCGCGAAGGCGAACGGCACCGTCACCGTGACGGCCGCCTGCGAGGGGCTCACCGTTTCCTACCGCATAGACGTTTCGGGCCAGAACAACGAGTCGTACGTCACCGCGATCGCCATCTGCGACGAAAACGGGACACCCTATCCCGACGACGGCGCCGGGGTGACGCTCAAGGGCGATTTGAACCAGACCGTGCAGTTCTACGCGCGCGTGACGGTGTACGATCCGGCGACGGGCGCGAGCACCGACTACTACACGTCTGCGGGTTCCTTGAGCTCGCAGACGGGCGGCGCCATCGCCGATGTCGCCTGGACGGTTTCCGACACGCTCTTCGGCTACGTGGAGCCCCAAGCCGGCACGTTCCGCCCCGTGGAATACGGCAGCGTGCAGGTCATCGCGACCTCGACCGCGGGCATCGGCGGCGCGCAGGTGTCGGGTGCTGTTTGGGTGAACATGTTCGACGAGGACGCCCAAGGCGGCGGGTCGCGACCGCAGTCGAGCCTCACCGTGCGCGTGTACTACGAGGACGTTCCCGACCAAATCGTGTCCGAGAAAACGTTCACGCGCGCCGAAGTGGAGGCCATGGGGCTCGAAGAGCACGCCTACACCGCGATCGGCGGCACCGGCTTCGCCACCATCACGGGACGCGGCGTCCCCTTCTACAAGATCCTCGAAGCCGCGGGCGCCAACCTCGACGGCATCTCGTACTTCTCGTTCAAGACCGCCGACTCGGGAAACGGCGTGTTCGGTCAGACGGTGAGCTACAGCATGCTCTTCAGCGACACGCGCTACTACTACCCCAACTTCGACGCGGGCAAAAGCACCTACGGCGCCGAGGCCGTGCCGCCCATGCTGGCCGTCGAGTCGTCCATCAAGTGGTACTCGCCCCAGGCCGACATGAGCCCCGATTACGACAGCATGACCGACGCCACGTGCTTCCGCCTGCTGTTCGGCGCGTCGAACGTGAACCAGGTGACCACGAACCGCCAGATCTACTGGATCAACACCATAAACGTCGTGCTCGCCGGCGCGCCTCCCACCACCAACGGGGACGGCACCGGCACAGGCACCTCGGGCGACGGCTCGGGAGGGGGCGGCGCGCAAGGCGGCACCGGCGAAGGCGCAGGCTCGGGCGACGATACGGGCGACGGCACCGACACGGCAAGCGGTTTGGGCTCGGCCGTCACCGGCGGGCAGAGTGCCGAGGCAGACGCCGACGGCGCCGGGGACGCAGGCGAGGCGAAATGGTCGGTCTACGAGGTGATGAACCCCAACGCCTCCGACGTCGACGCGCTCGACTTCGATAACCCCGTCTCCCCTTATGCCCTGCCCTTCGCCGTCGGCATCGCGGCGGCGGGCGGCGTGCAGATGGGCGTGCGCTACCGAAGGCAGAAGCTGCCCTTGCGCGGCGCATAGCCGAAGCGCGCGCCCGCGACGGCGCATCCGACAAGCATCCGACACTGAAACGATCAAGCACGAAGAAAAAGGAAGGACCGAAGATGAAGAAGGACATCCGCGCACTGGCCGCTTCGGGCGCGCTCGCGTTTTCCGTGGCGTGCGCCGTGCCGACGCTCGCGTACGCAACCGAGGCCCCGAGCGACGTCGATACGGTCGATGCGGCGATCACCTGGGCGAACACCTATCTCGACGATTCCCCGAGCCTTCTGGGCGCAGAGGACGGAAACGGCTGGGAGCTTCTTGCGACCAACGATTCCAGCTGGGATCTTGAGGAGGTAACGTCCGACACCTCCTGGTACTCCGCGGGCGCGCAGAGCTATACCATTTCCTCGGGCTCGCAGCTCATGGGGCTCGCCCAGCTCGTCAACGCAGGCACCGACTTTTCCGGCAAGACCGTAACGCTTGCGAGCGACGTGGTCTTCATCCGCACCGACATCACCGTCATCGGCGACGCGAGCAACCCGTTCAACGGCACCTTCGACGGCGGCGGCCACAGCATCCGCGGCTATTCCTACACTACCGCCGCGGACGCGGGCGAGCGCGCCGAGAACATCGCGCTGTTCGGCGTATGCGGCACAGACTCGCTCATCAAGAACGTGAACGTGAGCGGCGCCACCATCACCGTCACCCGATCCGCCGCGTCGGCCCAGGCGGTCACCGGCGTCGCCGCACTCGTCGCGAACACTCAAGGGTCGGTTGAGAACTGCACGGTCGACGCCAGCGTGAACGTGCGCGTCGACACGCCCCAGACCGCGTCGCTGTTCTCGGTCATCAACAACGTCGGCGGCGTGGCCGGCTACGTCGGGGGAGACGTTAAGAACTGCAACTTCCGCGGCAGCGTGACCACCTACACGAACACCGCCGGGTCCGACGCCACCGACGGCAACGGGCGCTCGCCGGGACTCGTCGTGGCGCAGCATATCGGCGGCGTGGCCGCAGCATGCGCGGGCGACATCTCGAAGTGCGGCTTCTTCGGTTCCATCAACGCGCAGTCGCCCTGCGAGGCCGGCGTCGACCGCTTCGGCGAGACGATTTCCGCCAAGACCGAGTCCGTCGGCGGCGTGGTGGGCTACACCGACGGCAGCGTGTCTGACCTCTTCACCAACGGAAGCGTCTACGCGCCCCAGGGCACCAT
>CAKTSW010000044.1 GCA_934613165.1 uncultured Ellagibacter sp. | reverse complement strand
CCTTCGGCCAAATCCACGCCCTCGTCGGCCAAAACGGGCCTGATCACGTGCTCGACGATGTCGGCGCGAAGCACGTCGTTCTCGACGTTTTCGGCGTGCTGCGTGGACACGACGACCTTTTCCACGTTCAAGGGCTTGCCGTCGACGTAGCGCACGGAAACCTGGGTCTTGCCGTCGGGGCGCAGGTAGGAAAGCGTGCCGTCCTTGCGCACGCGCGCCAGACGCTCGCTCATGCGCTGCGCGAGGTAAATCGGCATCGGCATGAGGGTCTTCGTTTCCTTGCAGGCGTAGCCGAACATCATGCCCTGGTCGCCCGCGCCGATCGTCTCGTACTCGTCGGCGGCCTCGCCGTGCTGCGCCTCGAACGACTCGTCGACGCCCTGCGCGATGTCGGGAGACTGCTCGTGGATGGCGTTCATGACGCCGCAGGTCGTGCCGTCGAAGCCGTACTTCGCGCGGTCGTAGCCGATCTCGCAGATGACGTCGCGCACGATGGACGGCACGTCGACGTAGGCCTGCGTGCGGATCTCGCCCGCGACGACCACCATGCCCGTCGTGGTCATGGTCTCGCACGCGCAGCGCACCTTGGTGACGTCGGCGGGCTGCCCGGACGGCGACACGTAGCCCTGCTTTTGCAGCTCGGTTTCCTTTTCCAGGATAGCGTCCAGAATCGCGTCGGAAATCTGATCGCAGATCTTGTCCGGATGACCTTCGGTCACGGACTCGGACGTGAACAGATACGTAGAATGCTCTTCGGCCATGAAGCTCCTCCTTCATCGTTGTCGGCCGGACCACCTTGGCGTTTTCGCCAGGTTGGTGTCGGGATCGGCGAGCCAACTCTCTCCCCCGACTCTTGATAAACGGATGCAATCGGGAATCTTGCCAGATCCCCTCGTTTATGCTTGCGGTACTGTAACATACCCAGTAGCATTTTGGTTCGACATTCAGAATAAACAAAGGTGCCCGGCGTCTGGAACGCCGGAGCCGAAGGGAGCAAACCCGATGGAACGCGACTCGAAGCTGAAGAACGGCGCTTACACCCAGGAATACTTCGACATCATGGACGAACTTGACGGCGACATCGCAGGGCGCCGGGCGGCCTACGCCTACATGGAGAACTCCACCGCGATCGTGCACCATCAAACCGTCTCGACGAGCTTCGTGCCGCGCCTTTACGACGCGCGCACCCGCGACATCATGTGCGAAACCGTGGAAACGACGCATCGCATCCTCTGCAAGGTGATCGAGCATTACCTGGCCGACGCCGACTACCGCACCATATTCGACTACGACCCGCGGCTCGCCGAGCTTATCCTGGTGCCGCGCGGTTACGACGCGGTGCTCCCCTTCGCGCGCTTCGACATCTTCCTTGACGAGGAAACCGGCGACGTCGCGTTCTGCGAGTTCAACGGCGACGGGTCGTCGGGCATGAACGAGAACCGCGAGATCACGCACTCGATCGAGAACACGGCCACGTTCAAGGAGTTCGCGCGGCGCCACCGGGTGGAAGCGTGCGAGCTCTTCGATTCGTGGGTGGCCGACTTCATCGGCATCTACAACACCTACAAGGGGCGCGTGGAACACCCGCGCTTCGCTATCTGCGACTACCTGGAAAACGGCGTCGTCGACGAGTTTTACCTGTTCGCGAAGCGCTTCGAAGAGCAAGGCTACCCGTGTGCCGTGTGCGACGTGCGCGACCTTGCCTTCGACGGCGAGGTGCTGCGCGACAAGCAAGGCCAGCCCGTGCACGCCATCTGGCGGCGCTGCGTCACCAACGACGTGCTTGAGTACTGGGACGAGTCGCAGGCGCTCATCGAAGCCGTGCACGCCGAGAAGGTGGCGCTCATCGGCAGCTTCGCCGGGCACATCGTGCACGACAAGCAGATCTTCGAGGCGCTGTTCCACGAAAAGACGCGCGCGTTCCTGACGCCCGAGGAAAACGCCTTCGTCGAGCGCACCGTGCCCCAAACGCGCTACCTCGACGAGCACGAGGTCGACCTGGCAAGCGTCCGCGCGAACAAAGACGCCTGGATCATCAAGCCGACCGACGCCTACGGCGCCGCCGACGTGTACGCCGGGTGCTTCCAAACGCGGGAGAAGTGGGACGAGCTCATCGACCGCTTCGCGAACGGCGCCGCAGGTGCCCCGTTTTTGGTACAGCGCTACATCACGCCCTACAAGACGCACGTGCTGGAGCCCGACCATGGCATCGCGCAGCTCGCCGACAGCGAGGTCGACCGCGAAGGAGCGATGTACAACAACTTGGAAGGCCTCTACTGCTACAACGGGCGCTTCCAGGGCGTGTTCAGCCGCCTTGGGCCCTACCCCACCATCTCGAAACCGATGAAGGGAATCACCGCGGCGACCGTCTGGGTCGAAGACTAGCGGAAAGGTGAAGCTGTGAGCTGGGGAAACCGCATCGTATCCGTTATCTGCGCGCTGTGCTTGGCCGTGACGTTCGTCGCCGTGGGCTTCGTCGCCGTGGCGGTGCCCGACTCGGCGACGGCAGCCCTTGCCGACAAGTACGCGGGCACGACGAACGAAGGCACGCCGTTTTCCCACGACGAGCTTTGCGACATGGCGCTTGCGGGCAAGCGCTACACGTTCGATAAAAACGACAAGGGCGCGCTTTACCAGGCAATGTATGAGATAAACGCCGCCTGCGCCGATGACGGGCGCACAGGAGCGGGCGCGCTCGACCTTGCGCGCTGGGACGAATGCGCCGCAGCCGACCAGGTGCCGCTTGCGACCTACGCGCAGAATGCCGAGACCACGCCCTTCTACGGCTTTGCGGCGTCTGTCGGAACCGATGCGGGCAACGCCTCGAAGGCCGCCACGATGCTGCCAACCGAAGAGCACGCGGATGCGATCATCGCGCAAGCGGACGAGGCCTACGTCCTCGATGCCGAGGCGGTAAGCCATCTCGACGACGTGTTCGCGGTAGTGGCGAAGGCGGAACCCGTGGTGCTCGGCGTGTTCTGCGCCGCCGTGCTCTGCGCGGTCGGCGTGTGCTGCTCGCTCGGGCGGCGCGCCTTCGGCAGCGTGCTCGTGGCTGCGGGCGCGGCGACGCTCGTCGCGTTCGCAGCCCTCGGCATCGCCGCCGCCGTCAACTTCGACGGGCTGTTCGCCGTGTTCCACAGCCTGTTCTTCTCGCAGGGCAGCTGGGTGTTCGACGCCGATTCGCTGCTCATCACCATGTACCCCGAGCCCTTCTGGGTCGGCATGGGAGCCATCTGGCTGGGGGCGACCGTGCTCGCAAGCCTTGCGTCCATCGTCTGCGGCATCGTGTGCCGTCGCGCGTAAGCACACGGCCCGCGCATTCTTCAAGGCCGGTTGGGGCACACGCGCGAAACCCGGGAGACACGAAAGCGTACGTTAGCGGCTTAACCTGAAAGGGCTGGCCCCGGAGCGATTCCGGGGCCAGCCCTTTGCGTATCGGTTCTGAGGCCAGCCCTTAGAGCGTCAGCTCTGGGGCCAGCCCTTCGTGTAGTTGCCGCGCAAGCAACCCACGTGCATGGGGCGCGATTCGCGCACCGTCGCAGTCTCGCCCTCGCTTGAGGCCAACCGCTTGCAAACCGCCCGCAAAGCCTCAGCGCGCCGCGCTTACTCTACGAACGACGACCCCCCCCCGAGCCGCCGCCGCGCAGCACGCTTCTCAAGGTTCGCTCGAGCACGGTGACCTCAAGAGGCTTCGACACGTGGGCGTCCATGCCCGCGTCGAGGCACGCGCGCACGTCCGAGCTGAACGCGTTGGCGGTCATGGCGATGACGGGAATCGTCGCGCCGAGAGGGTTTTCTCCCGAGCGGATGGCACGCGTGGCTTCAAGTCCGTTCATCACCGGCATCTGCACGTCCATGAGGATCGCGTCGTAGTCGCCGGGGGCGACCGCCGCGAACGCTTCGACGAGCTTTCGCCCGTTGGGGTAGATGGTGCAGGACGCACCGTTCATGTCGAGGATCGCCGCGAGGATCTCGGCGTTGAGCGCATTGTCCTCGGCGCACAAGAAACGCATGCCCGAAAGCAGCGACCCGGCCGGTTCCTCGTGCGCGGCCGCGTTCCCGCGAATCTGGTTCACCGCGTTCGCGAAGTTGGACAGGAAGAACGGGCGCGGGATGAGCCCGTCGACGCCGGTCTTGTTCACGAACCCGAGCGCCTGGTCCTTCTGCTCGTAGTCGACGCAGAACACGAGCACAGCGTGCGCCGCCTGCTCGCGGAGCATCGCCACGATGTCGGCGAGATCGGGGTCGGCGACGTGCCCCGACAGAAGGATCGCGTCCACCTCGTTCGCCGAGAGGATCGCATCGGCCTCGGCCTTCGACCGCGCGATCAAAAGCGTCACGTCCGCGCCCGAAAGGGCGGCCCGCGCATTGTCGACGAGCGCCTTTTCCCGGGAAATGAGCAGGATGGTCTCGGCGTTGAGCGCGGGCGCGGCCGTCTCGTCGATGTCGAACGGAAGCTCGACCTTGAACGAGCTTCCCTCGCCGCGCACGCTTTCCACCTCGATGGAACCGCCCGACAAGTCGACGATGCTTTTCGTGATGGCCATGCCGAGGCCCGTGCCCTGCTCCTTGTTGGTCGTGGAGTTTTCCGCGCGGGTGAACGGGTCGAAGATGCGCTCGGCGAATTCCGGCGTCATGCCGCAGCCGTTATCGGCCACGGTGATGCCGATACGCGCGCGCCCTTCCTCACCGCTCGGCAGCTCGGACAAATCCAAATCGACGACGCCGCCGTTGGGCGTGTACTTGATCGCGTTCGACAGCAGGTTGATGAACACCTGACGCAGGCGCACCGCGTCGCCGATGAGGTACTCGTGCGAGATCTCGTGAACGCGAATGGTGAAGCGCTGGCCGCGTTCCTCCGCCTGCGGGCGGATGATGCTCTCCACCTGCCCGACCTGGTCGGCCAGGTTGATCGATTCCCGGTTCAGGGAAATCTCGGCCGATTCGATCTTGCTCATGTCGAGCACGTCGTTGATGAGCGAAAGCAGATGCTTGCTCGAGCTTTGCACCTTGTGGATGTAGGCGTCGAGCTTTTCGGGGTCATCCTTCTCGTGCTCCATGAGGTTCGTGATGCCGACGATGGCGTTCATCGGCGTACGGATGTCGTGGCTCATGTTCGCGAGGAAGCTGCTCTTCGCGCGGCTCGCCTGGGCAAGCTCGACGTTGAGGCGCTCGACGCGCTCGCTGTTGCGCCGCTCGGCGGCGACGGCCGCCTTCTGCTGCGACTGCATCAGCCAGAAGATGGAGAACACGCTGACCGCGATAAGCAAGACGGCGAAGACCACGACGAGGTTCTTCGTCGTTTCCACCAGGCTGACCGTGTTCGTCGCCACGTATTCGGACGGAACTAAGAACACGAGCGTCCACACGGCGTTGTCCATACGGTAGAGCGAGTAGTACACCTCCAAATCGTCGAACAGGGCGTTGGAGTACGCGACGCCGGAACGTTCCAGTTCCTCGAGCGTGCCGGCAAACGAGGAGCCGTGCAGGTAATCCATGCTGCCGAGCGTCGTCAGGATGTTGTATCCCTTCAATAGCTCGCTCTCGCTGCTGCTGCTGCTGCTGCTGCTGCTGCTAAAGAGTTTAAGCCCATCGTTGTCGATAACGTACACGCTGTTATGACCGTTATAGGCCGAACACTCGAAATACGGGTTCAGCTCTTCCATGTTCTGCGAGATGCCGTAGTAGGCGATGCTCACCGTGCCCGACGCGCCGCTCACGGTTATCGGGTTGTCAAGGCGCCGCAGGAACACCATGCGCGATTCGTCGCGGGTAAGCGAATTGGACACGAACGTGATCTGCTCGGGGTTGTCGAGCAGGTACTCGCGTTCCTGCAGAAGGCCGTGCTGGCCGCTGCTCGTGTAACAGGAACCGCCGGAATCGATGGCGATGAGCTCGCTTTGCACGGCGTCCAAATCGCCCAGATACGTCTGGTTCCCCATGAAGGAAACGAGCTCGCTGAGCGTCTCGGGCGCGCGCTGATCGAGCATGCGCTCCTGCTCGTCGACGATGCGCCACTGGTTTTTGACCGCATCCTCCAGGCCCGAGAACAGCTGCGTGGTCACCTCGCGCATCTGGCTTAAGCGTTCCTCGTACAGCGTGTCCTCGATGAAGTAGCTATAGAAGCGCAAGAACGCCACCATGGCAACGACGACCACGGCAACCACCAGGCACAAGGCACCGACGGCGTGCGTACGGCCGTGTTTTTGCCCGGTTATGCGATCGGAAAGCTCTGGCATGGTACTACTCCCAGGCGATGTCTTTCGCGGAAAGCGTCTCGAACTGGCTGAAGAACTTCTCGCCGGCGGTAAGGCCCATCACGCCGCTGTCGGTGAGGTTGCCCTCGGCCTTGACGGCGTCGGAAGCGCCGCAGATGGGAATGGTGTACATCGTGTCGTCGTCGAGCTCCTCGCCGCCCTTCGTCACCAAGACGTATGGGAAGACGAGCGAGCCGTCGCCGTTCGCGTCGTAGCCGGTTTCGGCGAGCTCCTTGATGCGCGCGCCCGAAAGCGTGACCGTCTCGATGTTGGCGCGCCAACCGGTCGGGAAGATGGACACGATCTGCTCGTCGGTAAGGTCGACGGGGAACAAGCACCCGCTCACACCGTACTTGTTCATTTCCTTGACGTCGAGGTTGTACGTCCAGGGATTCGTGGAAACGAGCGCCGCCTCGGACCCCGTAGCTTGGGCGAAGCACATGCCCACAAGGCGCGCGCAGTCGTCCATCCCGATGGTTTCGGTGACGGTGGTGAACTTGGGGCGTTCGTCGTCGGTGATGAGATGCTGGTTGTCGTCGATGGCGGCGATCACGTCGTCGAGCGTCGATTCACCCTTGATGAAGGAAATCATCGCCTCCCCGACGGGAACCACCTCGTTTTCCCAACCGGCGTACACGAAGCTCGCCGTGTGACCGTTGTTCAGCTCGTCGAGGATGTCGGCGTAGTAGCTGTCCTCGCCCGGGGTCGCGTCTTTCAACGGGGACAGACGCGAAGCGTTCTGCGTCGGGTCGAGCGACTCGATGCCCTCCACGGTGGAAAGCACCTCCATCACGTGCAGGGCGTCTTCGAGTTTCTGCTCGTTGCCGGCCTCGCCCAAGCTCTTGCTCAGACCCACATAGCGGCTGACGTTCAGGATGTAGACGTTCTGGCTGCCGTCTTCGGAAAGGTAGGGCATAAGGCCGTATTCGTCGGTGGCGCCGTCCTGCGTGGTCAGGGTGTTGCTGTTGCCCACCAAGAACAGCGTGTTGCCCTCGGCCATCTGGGCGCGCGTCTGCATGTCGTCGTCGGGCGTGCCGTCGGCGTTCAAGATGCCCAAATCGCGCCACTTGGCGAGAAGCTGCATGCTTTGGAGCATCTCGGGGTTGTCTTTAAGCGTGGTCTCGCCCGAAAGGAACGCGTTTTGCCATTTGATTCCGTCGAGCGTGCTCACGTAGCTGGTGTCGAGGACGTTGAACACGTACTGGAAGCCGTAGCCGGGGTACTGCAGCTGATTGCGGCAGAAGACGACACCTTCCGCCTCGACCTTTTCCTTCAGCTCGGCCATTTCCTCCAAGGTGGTGGGAAGGGTCCAACCGTGCTTTTCGAGCAGGGTCTTGTTGTAGGTGATGCCGAGCGCGTTGTAGCCGAGCGGGAGCATGTAGACCGCACCGTCGCTCGTGACCTCGCGCAGGCGCGACTGGGCGTAGGCGTCGGTGAAGTCGTAGCTGGACAAATCGAGGAACTGCGACGCGTCGTCGTTGCGTCCCGGCACGTAATAGGTTCTGAAGTAGATGTCGGTCAGCTGGTCGGTTTTCGCCATGTCGTTCACATAGCTGCTGTAGTTCTGGCCGTTGTAGGGGATGATTTCCAGGTTGATCTCGGGGTACTTCTCGTGCACCAGGTCGTAGAACTCCGACATGTTGCGGTACGGTGCGTTCATCGTGATGACCGGATGCTCGGTGGAGTCGCTCTTCGCGGACTGGCCGCTTGTGCTCGCGCTGCTGCAGCCGGCGATGAGGCAGGCCGCGCACGCGATGGCCGCCGCAAGGCCCAAAAGCCCTTTACGTTTCATCGGTTCTTCCCTTCGTCTCGAGTCTTGGCGCGCCGACAACCCGCATCGGGACGCGCGATTGGCTTCGGCGAAGGCCCGGCCGGGGAGATACCGGACGGAGAACCCCCCCCCGAAAGGCAGCCGACATGCGGCCGCGTGAATCTTTCTAAGGTTACCACGAAAACCGCGCGCATCGTACGCAAGCTATCGAATAATGGCGATATGCGGGGACGGGCGGGCGCGAAAACGCAACGGGCGCGCCCATCGCGGGCGAACATGCGCCCTCCCCC
>CAKTSW010000043.1 GCA_934613165.1 uncultured Ellagibacter sp. | reverse complement strand
CCGGACCTTGGGATTAAGAGTCCCCTGCTCTACCAACTAAGCTAACGGTCCAAAGTAAACATATGTCAAAGGTGCATCTTTGAAAATGGTGGACCGTCGGGGACTCGAACCCCGGACCTTGGGATTAAGAGTCCCCTGCTCTACCAACTAAGCTAACGGTCCAAAGTAAACATATGTCAAAGGTGCATGTGCGCGCGCTGGGGTGGGTGAAGGGATTCGAACCCTCGACCTCCAGAGCCACAATCTGGCGCCCTAACCAACTAGGCCACACCCACCGTGGCGCAAGTTGGTATAATACGGGAAAAGCCTTCGTCGCGCAAGAGGGATTTTGGGAATATTTTCCCTTTTTGCGGTTATCTCGGCACATCCGCCGCTTTCACCGAACGTGTGTACGATGTTTTTGCCGTGATGCCGTTCACGCGCGGGAAACCTTGTGGTAAGTTTCAAGACTGAGAAAACCATCCGGCCGATTTCGGCCGAACATGCAGGCCCCTTAAGAGGGCATGCCCCGCATAATCACAAGAAGCGAAAGAACGGTATGGCAAAAACCACGGTCAACTACGGCAACGACAGCATCCGCCAGCTGAAGGACGAGGAACGCGTCCGCCTTCGCCCGGCGGTCATCTTCGGATCGGACGGTTTGGACGGCTGCGCGCACGCCGCGTTCGAGATCCTGTCGAACTCGGTCGACGAGGCGCGCCAGGGCTTCGGCAACCTCATCACCCTCACCGCGTTCGCCGACGGCTCCATCCAGGTGGAAGACAACGGCCGCGGCTGCCCGCTCGACTGGAACCCCACCGAAAAGCGCTTCAACTGGGAGCTTGTGTTCTGCGAGCTGTACGCGGGCGGCAAGTACAACAACAACGAGGGCGGCGACTACGATTTCTCGCTCGGCACGAACGGCCTGGGCTCGTGCGCCACGCAGTACGCCTCCGAGTACATGGACGTCACCGTGTGGCGCGACGGCAGCAAGTACCAGCTGCACTTCAAGAAGGGCAAGGTGGTGGGCGCCAAGAAGAAGGCGCTGCAGGTCGAGCCCGCGGGCGAAACCCGCACCGGCACCACCATTAAATGGCGCCCCGACCTGGAGGTGTTCACCTCCATCGACATCCCAGCCGATTGGTACCGCGAGACCATGCGCCGCCAGGCGGTCGTGAACGCCAACGTCACGTTCCGCCTGCGCATCGAAGGCGACGGGGGCGAGTTCTCCGAGGAGGAGTTCTGCTACCCTAAGGGCATCGAGGACTACGTGGCGGAAAAGGTGGGCCCCGACTACCTCACCGAGCCCATCTTCATCCAGGCCGACCGCCGTGGCCGCGATCGCGACGATTTGCCCGACTACAACGTGAAGATCACCGCGTGTTTGTGCTTCTCGCGCACCTTCCAGATGCAGGAGTACTACCACAACTCGTCGTGGCTCGAAAACGGCGGCTCGCCGGAGAAGGCGGCGCGCAGCGCGCTCACGAGCGCCATCGACGCCTACATCAAGCAGCAGGGCAAGTACAACAAGAACGAAAGCTCCATCAAGTGGCAGGACGTGCAGGACTGCCTCGTGCTCGTGACCAACTGCTTCTCCACGCAGACATCCTACGAGAACCAGACGAAGAAGGCCATCAACAACCGCTTCATCCAGCAGGCCATGACGGCGTTCTTCAAGGAGCAGCTCGGCACGTACCTCATCGAGAACAAAGAGGCCGCCGACAAGATCATGGAGCAGGTGCTCATCAACAAGCGCTCCCGCGAGAACGCGGAGAAAACGCGCCAGAGCATCAAGACGAACCTGCAGCAGAAGACCGACATGGCCAACCGCGTGCAGAAGTTCATCGACTGCCGATCGAAGGACAAAGGCCGCCGCGAGGTCTACATCGTGGAGGGCGACTCGGCAGCGGGCGCCATCCGCACCTCGCGCGACGCCGAGTTCCAGGGCGTCATGCCGGTTCGCGGCAAGATCTTGAACTGCCTGAAGGAAGACTACCCGCGCATCTTCAAGTCCGACATCATCATGGACCTTCTGCGCGTGCTCGGCTGCGGCGTGGAAGTGAACGACCGGCGCATGAAGAACCTGGGCACGTTCGATTTGGACAACCTGAACTGGAGCAAGGTCATCATCTGCACCGATGCCGACGTCGACGGCTACCATATCCGCACGCTCATCCTGACCATGCTCTACCGGCTGGTGCCCACGCTCATCCGCGAGGGCTACGTCTACATCGCCGAGTCGCCCTTGTACGAGATCAACTGCAAGGAAAAGACGTACTTCGCCTACACCGAGCTGGAAAAGAACAACATCTTAAAGGAAATCGACGGGCAGAAGTGCTCCATCAACCGCTCGAAAGGTCTTGGCGAGAACGACCCGGACATGATGTGGCTCACCACCATGAACCCGGAGACGCGACGCCTTATAAAGGTGGAGCCCGAGGACGTGGCGAAGATGGAGGCCATGTTCAACCTGCTGCTCGGCAACGACGAAGCCGGCCGCAAACGCCATATCGCCGAGCACGGCCGGGAATACCTCGACCAGCTCGACCTGCAGTAAGGCGCCTTCCGCAAGGCAGCATCAGGATTCAAGGGCCCGCCGTCGCCCCAGCACGGCGGCGGGCGATTCGCATCAGATTCGCATCAAGGGGAAACCGTGGCAAAGAAGAAGACGAAAGCACAACCGAAGAAGAAGCATGTGGACAACCCCAACGTGATCGGCCTGCACTCCGAGGTCGTGGAGCAGCCCATCACGCAGACCCTCGAAGTGAACTACATGCCCTACGCCATGAGCACCAACGTGTCGCGCGCGTTCCCGGAAATCGACGGGTTCAAACCGTCGCATCGCAAGCTTCTGTACACCATGTACAAGATGGGCCTGCTCACCGGCGCGCGTCAGAAGAGCGCGAACATCGTCGGGCAGACCATGAAGCTCAACCCCCACGGCGATGGGGCCATCTACGAGACCATGGTGCGCCTGGCCACGGGAAACGAGGCCCTGCTCACGCCGTTCGTTGAGTCGAAGGGCAACTTCGGCAAGTACTATTCCGGCGACTTAAGCTACGCGGCCTCGCGCTACACCGAGGCAAAGCTCTCCCCCATCTGCGCGGAGATCTTCAAGGACATCGACAAGGACCCGGTCGACTTCATGGACAGCTACGACGGCGCCATGAAGGAGCCGCGCCTGCTTCCCACCACGTTCCCCAACATCCTCGTGTCGGCGAACAAGGGCATCGGCGTCGCCATGGCATCGGACATCTGCGGCTTCAACCTGAACGAAGTGTGCGAAGCGACCATGCATTTCCTCGAAGACCCTGACTGCGACCTGCTGGAATACATGCCCGCGCCCGATTTTTCCACCGGCGGCGAGATCATCTACCGCCGTGAAGAAATGGAGCGCATCTTCAACACGGGACTCGGCAGCTTCCAGATCCGCTCGCGTTGGCGCTACCTGCCCGACGAGCGCATCATCGAGGTGTACGAGATTCCCTACACCACGAAAACCGACGTCATCATCGACCGCATCGTGAAGCTTTCCAAGGAAGGCAAAGTGCGCGAGATCGCCGACATCCGCGACGAGACCGACCTTTCCGGCCTGCGCATCGCCATCGACCTGAAGCGCGGGGTGGACCCCGAGCTGCTCATGGCGAAGCTGTTCCGCTCCACCACGCTGCAGGATTCATTCTCGTGCAACTTCAACGTGCTCGTCGACGGCTACCCGCGCGTGATGGGCGTGCGCCAGATCTTGACCGAATGGGTGGCATGGCGCGTGGAGTCGACGCGCCGGCGCATCAACTTCGATCTGGGGAAGAAGAGCGACCGGCTGCACCTGCTGCACGGCCTTGAGGCCATCCTGCTCGACATCGACAAGGCCATCGCCATCATCCGCAACACGAAGCTCGAGGCCGAAGTCGTGCCGAACCTTATGAAGGGGTTCGACATCGACCAGGTGCAGGCGGAGTTCGTGGCGGAACTGAAGCTGCGCAACATCAACGAGGAGTACATCTTAAACCGCACGAAAGACGTCGAGAAGCTGGAAGGCGACATCGCGAAGCTGAAGGACACACTGTCGAGCGAGGCGAAGATCAAGCAGGTCATCAGCGACGAGCTGGCCGCGGTGAACAAGAAGTACGTCACGCCGCGCAAGACCGGCCTCGTGTCGCCGAGCGAAGTCGTCGAGGTGAGCCTGGAACCCGAGGTGGAGGAATACCCCGTCACCATGATGTTGTCGCGCGACGGCTATCTGAAGAAGATGACCGACCGCGTGCTGCGCAAGGCGGCGACGCTCAAGTACAAGGACGGCGACGAGCCCTTCATCGAGTTCCCGTCGTCGAACACCCACGAGCTTCTCGTGTTCACCGACCACTGCCAGGTGTACAAGTGCAAGGTGGCGCAATTCGAGGACACGAAGTCGGCGCAGCTGGGGTCGTACCTGCCTACCGACCTTGAGATGGATCCCGACGAGAGCGTCATCTGGGTTATCGACCCTGAAGACTACAAGGCCGACGCGCTGTTCGTGTTCGAGAACGGCCGCGTGGCGCGCGTGGCGCTTTCGGGCTACGCCACGAAGACGAACCGCAAGCGCCTGAAGAACGCCATCTACGGCGGCGCGAAGCTTCTATTCGCCTGCGTGCTGAAGGAAGACCGCGATGTGGCCTTGGTGTCGAGCGACCAGCGGCTCGTGAACTTCAACACGCAGCTTCTGAAGACGAAGACGACCACGAGCACGCAGGGCGTGGTGGCCTTCGCCGCCAAGGGCAGCCGCACCGTGCGCATGGTGGGCACGGCCGAGGAATTCCTAGGCGGCACCGCTGATACGGAGAAGTTCCGCGCGACGAGCCTACCCTCCTCCGGCGCGCCCTTGAAGGAAACGGACATGAAGAGCCTGTTCGACCTCGAAGGGTAGAAACGGCCGAGCCCCGGGCGGTATCACTCGGGGCCCGGTAACGTCGAGGGAGTCCCGCCCGACACCTGCCCAATCGGACGAGTGTCGGGCAAGAAGGGTATCGGGCGGTAAGAACAAGCCTTACGCCACGCGGCGGATGGCTGCGATGAAGCGGCCTTCGCAGTGCTCGCTCGGGCACGTGAGCACGGTGCCTTCTATATCGGTCGGCAACTGCGGCAGGCCGGCTTCGGCGGGAAGCTCGAGGGGAACCACCTCGAAGCTTCCCATCGACCCACTGCGCGCTAGGCACGTGCGGATAACCTCCTCGTTTTCAAGATTCAGCACCGACGAGGTCGTGTAGACGAGCACGCCGCCCACCTCGAGCAAACTCAGGCTCAGGAGGAAGAGCGACTTGTCGAGCGCCATGCACTCGGGGATCTTCTGCTCGCCGAACGTCGCGTGAAGCCGCGGGTCGTGCGCGTAGAGCGTTCCCGTCGGGCTGCATGGAGGGTCGAGCAACACGACGTCAAACTTCTCCTCGTCTCCCTTGAAACGGCGGGAGTCGTAGCGACGCACCTCGACGTTGCCGACGCCGGCGAGTTCGACCGCCCGAGAGAGCTCGGAGCACTCGTTTCCCGCCACTTCGCATGCGCGGATGAGGGCAGCCTCCCCCAACGCGGTCGCAAGGGGAAGCGTCATGCCGCCCGTGCCGGCGCACAGCTCGGCGACGGTGACGCAAAGCGGCACAGTCTCCTCGGGCGCATCGGCCGATGCCGGCTTCGCGTCGGCTCGGCAAGCGGCCGTGAGGTCTTCTGCTTCCGACGCCGAGGGCTCGGGTTGCGACGCTTCCGAGCCGGTCGTGCCTTCCGCGCCTCCTGCCGGGCAAGGGCTTTCCTGTTCGCATGCCAAACGCCGCTTCGAGGCGATTTCGCGCGCAAAGCGAACCGCGGCGTCTGCGGCGAGAAGCGAGACGGCGTCGTCGAGAACGCGCGCCTTCCCCTGCGCAACGAGCTCGCTTTGGGAAAGCTCGGAGTCGGCGCCTTCCGGCACGGCAAGCACGGCGGGCTGCCAGTTGCAGGATTCGCATTCCGTTCCCGCTTCCGCCAAGATCGCTTTCGCCTCGTCGACGCTTCCAAGCGCCTCGTTCACCCAGAGAACGGGCTGGCGCTTGCATTCGTAGCCCGCCATGATGCGGTCGATGTCCTTTTGCCCGTATTTCATCCGAAGATAAGTGCCGACGAATTCGGGGACGCCGTCTTTGGGCAGTTCCTTGAACCGCTCGACGAGCCAGCGTGGTTTTCCATTAACAGGGCGGGCCATCGGGGCCTCCTTTACTTTCGTTCCTCTTCCTTTGCAGTTGCGGACACCGGCGCCTTCTCATGCTTTATCGGCAGAAGCGGCATGGACACCGCGCCCGTGGGGCACGCCTCGACGCAGGCCCCGCACTTCACGCACTCGCTGAAGCTCGCACCGAGCTCGGGATGGCGCGGATCGATGCGCTCGGGGCACACGGCCTGACATCTTCCGCACGACCCGCCGTCGGTCTCGATGCACTTCGCAGCATCGACCTCGACCTTGAGCACCGGGGATTTCGCCTTCGCAAAAAGGCTCATGAGCGCCGACATCGGGCAGATGTGCGAGCACCACTTGCGAAACACCAGAAGCTCGAGGGCGAGCAGCACCGGCACCGCGATAAGGCCCCAGGTGACGTCTCCGCTTCCGAAAAGCGCCATGACCATGAACACGAAGGCGAAGATAAGCCCGATGGGGCAGATAAGGCAGAACACGGGGAACCCGAAGATCGCCGCGGAAAGGACCGCGCCGCCCAAAACGAAATGCCTGCTGTCCACCTTGGCGCGCACGTCGGCGCAGCCGTCGCAGGTTCCGCATGCATGGCGCTTGCCCTTGCTGCACGGGTGGGTCGACCCTATGCGAATCGCGGTCGGGTCGTCCTTTTCCTCTTCCGCGAGCTTCTTCTTCGACTTGAACAGCCGCGGCAGGCGCTTGACGAGCGGGACCGGGCACACCCAGCCGCAAAACAGGCGCCCCGTCGCTAGGATGATGGCGAGCACGGCGACGAGCGATATGATCGCGCGCGGCTGCGCCATCTTCTCGGCGAGCATGGTGGTGAGCGCGCCGAGCGGGCAGATAAGCGACACGTTCGTCCAGCCGATCGCCGAAAGCGTGCCCGTGCCGAAGTTGAGGGCGAAGCCCACGGCCACGACCAGCAGAACCGCCAGCGGGACGATGATCCTCAATTTACTCGATTTCACGATACGATCCTCTCACTTGCCCGGCGCTTTGACGACGATTGCCCGCGACGTCGCGTCGGATGCCGCCGAGCGCGACCCGTTGGTAAGGGAAACGCAGGCCGCCTCGCAGGCGCCGCAGCCGTTGCATTTCCCCTCGATCACGTAAGGCCGGTTCTGGGAATCGAGCTCAATCGCGTCGTAGGGGCACACGTCGTAGCATTTGTGGCAGCCCATGTCGAGGTAGGCAAGGCACCAATCCTCGGTGATGGCCGCCCGGCCGATGACGGTGCTTTGCGCCGTCGCCCCGTCGTCGAGCGCCAGCGAGCCGGTCGGGCACGCGGCGACGCACAGCGGATGCCCACCGTTTTCCTGCTGACAGAAATCGCAGTATTTGCTGTAGTAGTCCATCTGCGGCGTGCGCATGTTGAGGATGCCGTCTTCGAGATGGCACAGCTTGATCGCGTCGTTGGGGCACGCCTCGACGCATTTCTCGCAGCGGATGCACCCCCCGATGAAACGGCTCTCGTCCTGCCCGCCTGGCGGGCGCACGACCGCCGCTTCCGGAAGCATGCGCACCGCCCCCAAACCGAGGCAGACCAACACGCCACCTGCGCCCAAGGCGAAGGTGCGGCGCGTCATGCCGCAGACTTTGCTTTGCTCTTTTTCGGTTCCCATGATCCTTCTCTCGTCTTTCGGTTACCGTCCAGCGCTTAGAAAACCGTGTAGTTTCCCCCTATGTCGTTCGCCGTTTTGCGCCATATCGAGTCCGCCCGATTGGGAATCCAGTCGAGCTCGCGCATCTCGATGCGCTCGAAATAGCCGCTCTCGAACTTGGACAGCGACACCTCGTCGGCGATGCCGATCGCGCTTTTCGGGCAGATGCTCTCGCACAGCCGGCATTGCACGCAAAGGGCCGGCCTGTGCTCGACCCCGAGCCTGCCGTCGATGACGCCGACTTTCCGCAAAGCGCCCGTCGGGCAGAACACGGCGCACATCCGGCACGACGAACACGCATCGACGTCGATCGACGCCTCGCCCCAAAGGCGGGTCCTCGCCGTGTCGCGCTGCGGCTTCCCAAGAAGATCCAACAGCTTGAACAGGCGCGCCCGGCGCGACGGCGCGTGATGGGAAAGGGTGCCGCCCTCCCCCACGTGCTCGAAGCGCGCCGGCTCGGGGTGGTCGACGGCGACGCGCTCTCCGATGAGGGAGGTGTCGCTCGCCTCGTCGGGGTCGAACCCGGACCGTTCGTCGAAGGAAACATCGAGCGTGCGCCCGAAGGC
>CAKTSW010000042.1 GCA_934613165.1 uncultured Ellagibacter sp. | reverse complement strand
TCACGCCCCAAGAACTCGCCGACCTCACCGTCGCGTTCTACCGCAGAAACTACGTCGAGGGGCTGTTCGTCAGCTCGGGCGTCATCAAAAGCCCCGATTACACGAGCGAGCTCATGATCCGCACGCTTGAAATCCTGCGCTACGAGCACGGTTTTCGCGGCTATGTCCATGCGAAGGCGGTTCCGGGAACCTCGCCCGAGCTCATCGACCGGCTCGGGCACCTTGCCGACCGCATGAGCGTGAACCTTGAACTCCCCTCGCAGAAAAGCCTCGGTCTGCTCTGCCCCCAGAAGACGAAGCAGCAGCTCCTCGCGCCTATGCGGCAAATCCAGCTGAACATGGCCGAAGACGCCGAAACGCGCGCGATGACGCGACGCAGCACCACCTACCTTGCGCAGGCGCGCCCCGCGAAGAAGGAACGGGCTTTCGTGCCCGCCGGCCAAAGCACGCAGATGATCATCGGGGCCACCCCCGAAACCGACTTCCAGATACTCAACCTTTCCTCGGCGCTTTACCGCACGCTTTCGCTCAAGCGCGTGTTCTTCAGCGCGTATCTGCCCGTGAACAGCGATGATCGCCTGCCTGCGGGCGACTCCGTGCAGCTCAACCGCGAGCATCGGCTCTATCAGGCCGATTGGCTCATGCGCTTCTACAAGTTCGACGTCAGCGAGATCATCGACCAGGACCGCCCCTTCTTAGACCCTTTGCTCGACCCCAAAGCGAACTGGGCGATCAACCACCTCGACTCGTTCCCGGTCGAGGTGAACACCGCCCCGCTCGAAACGCTTCTGCGCGTGCCGGGAATCGGCCCCAGGGGAGCGCGCCTTATCGTGAAGGCCCGAAAAACCACCTGTCTGCACGAAACCGAGCTGAGAAAACTCGGCATCGCCTACAAGCGGGCACGGTTCTTCATCACCTGTAACGGGAAATACGCGGGCGCAGGCGTCGAGTTCGCCCCCGGATCACTTCGCGCCCAGCTTGCCTCCCCCATCGACGGCGGCAAGCACGGCAGGCGCGCGGGCAAGATTCTCCCCGGCCAAATGAGCCTTTTCGACGACGAGGCGCCGCGCATCGAAGCCTCGAAGGAAACCACGAGGGCAGCGCTCGCAGGAATCGGACGCGCAGCACCGCAGCGCCCGGAAAGTGCCGCGGCCGCCCGTCGGGCAACACGCAAGCTGCCCGAGAAAAGCCAAACGGGCCAAGAGGCCGACGGTTTGTTCGGGTGGCAGAAGGCGATCGAGCGGGAAGCGGTGAGGTGCGCATGAGCAGCCCTGCAAAAGCATGCCCGCTTCAAGACGTCGCCTACGTCTACGACGGAACGACGGAGGGGCTCTTCACGGCGATATTCAAAGCCTACGAGAACCACGAGGATCCGCAGGACGTCATGCGCGAAGGAGTCCTGCAGCCGCGGCTCGGGCAAAGCGTGAAGTACATCGACGCCGACGCCGCCCTTGCCGCACGCGTCGGGGCGGGCATCGAACGAGCATGCGGGAAGCAAGGGCTCAACGCCTGCGTGCGCGCCTCCCTTTCCGACAACCCCGACGCGGGCAGCATCGTCTATCGGTTCGTCCGCTACGCCATGGGCCGGGAAAGGACGCGCGTCCTCGAGAGAGCGAAGAAGGGCCGCGAAACAGGCGACGCACACGGGAAAAGCGCCTGCCACCGCAGCGCCTTGGCCGATCGTCACGCATCCGGCCAAGCGCTCGCCTCCCGGAAAGCCCCGAAGCCGCAGCGCCTCGGCAACGATACCTGCCAAGACCCCACGAAGTACCGCGGAATCCTCGGCGAGATAGCGAACCCTGAAGTGGCGCCCCTGCTCGCACTAGAGAAGTCGGTCATGAACGAACGCCATCTCATGCAGCAGTTCATGCGGTTCGAGCAGCTGGAAGGAGGCGCCTGGTTCGCCCGCTGCAGCCCAAAGGCCGCCGTCGTGCCGCTTCTGATGGATTGGTTCAGCGGCCGCTTCAACACGCAGCCCTTCGTCATCTACGACGAAGCCCATCAGATGGCGGGCGTATACGAGGGAAACAGGTGGCACATCGTCAGGACCGACACGGTAAACGTGCCCGAGAAATCGAAAGACGAGCTTGCCATGCAGCGCGCATGGCAGCGCTTCTATCGCACGGTTTCCATCGACGCGCGCTACCACCCCGAGCTGCGCATGCATTTCATGCCGAAGCGCTTCTGGCAGCACTTGCCCGAGATAAACTCCGCGCACGCTACGGATGCAGCACGCCTTCAAGGTCGAACGCAGGGATGAAGCTTTCCTCGGCAGCCCCACCTTCCTGCCAGAAGTACTGGTCGATCCCAAGGGAATCGGCGAAGTCGAGCAGTTCCTCGTATTCTTCGTCGGTAACGCGCGCCGCAAGCTCGGGGCAACGTTCAAGCGCGCGTACGGCCGCAGCGTTGCCCGATGCCGCGGCGTCGGCGATCACGGGCGTGTACTGGTTCATAAGCGAAAGCATGACCGACGTGCCGAAGCGCTCCCATACCGTGCGCACGACCCGCTTCGAGTCCTCGAGCGCGCCGGGAAGCATCAGGTGCCTGACGACGACGCCCGACGTCATGCGCTCGTCGCCTTCGTACTCGTCGAACTGCGGCTTTCCCACCTGGGCGACCATTTCCCCCAAAGCGGAAAGGGCCACGGATGGGTAGTCGGGAGCCTTCGAGTAGCGGGCAGCCAACTCGCTCGACGCGTACTTGAAGTCGGCGAGGTAGACGTTCACGTAGCCGGCGTTCGCGCGAATCGCCGAAACGGTTTCGTACCCCGACGTGTTCCACACGACGGGAAGGTCGACGCCCGCCGCCCTCGCCTTGTCGATTGTGGTGCGGATCTGTGTGGCGTAGTGCGTCGGCGTGACCATGTTCAAGTTGAGCGCGCCCTTGTCGCGAAGCTCCCCGAAGATTTCGGCCAGACGGTCGACGGTGATCGCAACTCCCGCCTCGCCTGCGGCGATAACCTCGTTCTGGCAGTAAACGCACCGAAGCGGGCAATGGGAGAAGAACACCGTGCCGCTGCCGTGCGTACCGCTTACGGGAGGCTCTTCCCACCGATGGAGCGCCGCCCGCGCCACGACGAGCGTGCCATCCGCCCCGCAGATGCCGCGCGCCCCCGCCGCGCGGTTCGCACCGCACGCGCGGGGGCACAGGGTGCACGACGCGAGGCTTTCCGCGGCGCTAGTTGGCCGAGTACCCGAACCCATGGTCATGGCCGCAGCCGTCCTCGTCGTCGTAGCCGTAATCGTCGTCATCGCCGTCGGCATGGTCGTGTTGCCCGTACACCTCTTCGGCGCGGGCCCAGTCAAGCCCGTTTTCGGCGCATTCGGCCTCTTCACCGTACACGAGCGACAACGCAGAGGGGGCCTTGAACGACCCGCCGATCACTTCGAGCAGCTCGACCAGATGCATCGTCGCCTCGGCCTGCGGCAGGATGAGATCGGCATCGTCCGCCGCGGCGAGCGCCGCCTGCAGCTCGGACAGGAACATCTCGGCGGTGTAGGCTCCCTCGAAGCGCTTCTGGCGAACGGCGGCGAGCATGCTTTCCGCCTCTTCGGTCAGCCCCGAGACGACGACGTCGGAAAGGCCGTTGCCAAGCGCCGCGCGATGGGCCGCAGCGACGAGCGCGTTCGCCTCGAGCGCCGAGACCACGGAAGCGGCGACCTGAAGCGTCTTGACCGCACGCGCGAGCTGCGCCGTTCCCGCAGCCCCGCACGAAACGACCGATTCGACCATCGCGTCGAGCACCGGCTGGGCAGCGGCGATGGCGTCCTCCTCGCCGGCGACGTACGCACTTAGGTTCTCACGGTCGAATGGACGGGCGTCGAGCATGTCGGAAACAACGAGGGGCGCCTCGACGAACCCGAGGTCGCTCACCGTGGCGACCGAGCCGAGCTCGCGGGCGAACCCGGGCGTGGACGCCGAGAAGTCGACGAGCAGCGTGCCGGGGTTCGCCGCCTGGACGAATCCTCCCTCATCGAAGTACAGATCCTCGAGCGCCGACTGGGACGTGCAGAACGTGATCACGACCTCGGCCGCATCGACGTCGGTGCACCGATCGAAGCCGGCGTTGGCCAGGCGCATGGCCACCTCGTCATGAAAATTCTCGTTGCCTGCGAATATATAGCGCATGAAACCCCCTTAATTTCCCTTCACCTTGCGCGCGATGCGGTCGGCGACCGAAAGCTCCTCGCGGCGATCCTTACCCCAGAACACCACGGCGAGCATGCCCGGCCCGACGTGGCTGCCGATGACGGGCCCGATGCTGCTCTCGAGGAACAGGATGTTCTCGTCGACCTTCGACAGCGCCTCTTTCAGGCGCTCGGCGTCCTTTTGGCAATCGGCGTTGCCGATGACGGCGAAGCGGGCAGCGCCTTCGTCGGCAACATGCTTGGCGTAGTACTCGGCAAGCTGTTTGATGCCCTTCTTCCGCCCGCGCGCGACGCCCGTGAGCGCAAGCTTCCCGTCGAGCGTGATGTTGAGCAGCGGCTTCACGTCGAGCTTCGCCCCCGCAAACGCGACGGAGGCGGGAATGCGCCCGCCGCGGCGCAGCGCGTCGAGGTCTTCCACCATGAACTCGGCGTCGATGAAGTAGCGGGCCTCTTCCGCCCATTTCACCATTTCCTCGGCCGAAAGCCCCTTGTCCCTCTGGCGAATCGCCTCGTAAACGAGAAACCCTTCGGCGACCGAAGCCTGCAGCGTGTCCACGAGGTAAAGCTCGGCTCCGGGATGCTCGGCAATAAGCTGGTCGCGGATGAGCACGGCGGTGTTGAAGCTTCCCGACAGCCCGCTCGTGAACGACAGGCACACCGTCGGCACGCCCGACTCGATCGCGCGCGTGAACACCTCCTGGTACACGGTGATGGGAATCTGAGCGGTGGAAGGCTCGTCGCCGTTTCTCATGGAATCGAAAAAGTCGCGCGCGCTGCGGCTTCGGTACATATCGTCGACATGCTCGCCGTCGCCGGCGATGTAGGGGAACTCGATGACGTCGATCCCCTCGCGCTCGACCACGTCGCGTGGCAGATCGCAGCAGGAATCGATGATCAGGTTGCAAGCTGGCATTGTCTCTCCCATCAAAGCGCCGCCCGGGTAAGGGCGGCGTCAGAAAATCCGTTAATCTTCGATGCCGCGAAGCCTCGCGACAAGCTCGCTTCTGTGCTCGAACAGGCCCCGCTCCAACCCGACCGGATAGGAATGCGGGTTGAGCATGCGCTTCTGGCTTTCGTCGAGCGTTTCGAGCGCGGCCTTCGCGCGCTTCTGCGCGGCGCGCGCGTCGCGGAACTCGGGCGCGAGCACCGTCTTCCCGCCCCGCGCCAAGGGAGCGAGCAGCGTCTCGAACCGCTTGCCGCCAAGATGCTTGCGACGAAGGGAGTCGAGCGGGTCCACGATCGTCTCGCATTCGTCGACGCCGCGCTTCTCGTCGAACACCATGTCGCCCGCGATGCGCCCGTCCTCGTGGTAGTAGCGGCGCACGTCCAGGATGCCCGGGAACGTGAGCTTCTTCGCGGACTCGGTGATCTTCAGGTGGTCGACCCACTCGCCGCCCGGCTCGCGCGTCGCGGAAAGCTTGTACACGCCGCCGAGCGTTGGCTGGTCGAACGCGCAGGCGAGCTTCGTGCCGACGCCCCAAGCGCTCACCTGGGCGCCTTCGTCCAGGATGGACTGGATCGTGTGCTCGTCGAGATCGTTGGAAAGCACGATGCCGCAATCGGTGAGGCCGGCCGCGTCGAGCTTCTTGCGCGCCATCTTCGCGAGCCACGCCAAGTCGCCTGAGTCGATGCGGATGCCGGAGAGCTTCTCGCCGCGCTCGCGCATCTCGAGCCCGACCGTGATCGCGTTGTCGATGCCCTGCTCGACGTTGTAGGTGTCGACGAGCAGCACGCAGTTTTTGGGGAACGCCTTCGCGTACGCGCGAAACGCCTCGAGCTCGCTCGGGAACGCCATGACCCACGAATGGGCGTGCGTGCCCGAAACGGGAAGGTCGAACATCTTGCCGGCGAGCACGTTGGACGTCGAGGAGCAGCCGCCCACGATGGACGCGCGCGAGGCCCACAGTCCGCCGCCCGCGCCCTGCGCGCGACGCAGGCCGAACTCGGCCACCGGCGCGCCCTGCGCCGCCAGGCAGACGCGCGCCGCCTTCGTCGCGATGAGCGTCTGGAAGTTCACGCAGTTCAGAAGCGCTGCCTCGAGCAGCTGGCACTGCATGATCGGCCCCTTCACGCGCACGAGCGGCTCGTTCGGGAAGACGACCTGGCCCTCCGTCACCGCGTCGACGTCGACGGTCAGCTTGAAGTCGCGCAGCCATTCGAGGAAGTCGCCGCTGAAAAGCGCGCCCCCGCCCGGGGCGGGGACCTTCGACAGGTAGTCGACGTCGTCGGCCGAGAACTCGAAGGTGTCGATCATGTCGGCGAGCTGCGCCATGCCGCACGCGATCGCGTAGCCGCCCGAAAACGGGTTGTCGCGGAAGTACATGTGGAAGCACGCCTCGGTGTCGGCGTGGCCCGATTCGCGGTACCCCTGCGCCATCGTGATCTCGTAGAGGTCGGTCAACAGTGCGTAATCGATGCTCATTGAAGCCTCGTCTCCTTCTTATGCTTCGCTCTGCGCGTTGCCGTTGCCATCGCCGTTGCCGCCCGCTTTGTGCGAGCGACGGCGGGCGCGGCGATGCTCGTTGGGGCGCGCCTGCTGCCCGTCGGACGCCGGCTTGCCCTCCTGTTGGGGGCGCTGGCGGCGTTTGGCGTCGGGGTTACCCTTCTGCTGCTTCTGCCCCCCGTTGCGAAGCCCCGACGACTTCTGGCCCGGACGGGGGCGCTGCTCTCTCTGCTGGCCGGATTCGCCCTGCTGGCGGGGCTGCTTCTTCTTCTGACCCGAAGACTCCTCGCGCGAGGGGCGCGTCTCCTGGCCCTTCTGGTCCGAACGCTTGCGGGGCTTGCGCTTGGGCGCGGATCCCTTGTTCTTGCCTTCCTGCTTGGAGGCGTGCTCGAAATCGGCCGACACCTTGGTCGAACGGCGGCGACGGCGAGCATGCCCCTCGCCCGTTGTCCGCTCCTCCGGCGCTTCCTTGCGCGACTTCTTGGAAGAGGAGCCCGTGCGGCGCACGCGCCCCGCCTCGGCGAGCTTGTCCGTGCCCGTGAACTGGTCGGTCGTGAACAGCGAGGTGCTCGAGAACTCCGGCTCGGCGGGAGCCGTCGCCTCTTCCCATGCCTCTTTGCCGATCGTGTTCGGGCGCGCGCCCTCGGTGGGCGGGTCGAACTTCGCAAGCGGCACGCGCACGGGCTTCTCGCCTTCGAGGCGCACCGACACGACCTCGCGCGGCACGTCGAGGTCTACCACCTTCGCCGGGCCGTCGGGGGTCTTCACCGTCGCGTTCTGCTTGGGGGCGCGGCTCTTGAAGTCCTTGTAGGCGTCGAACTCGTAACGCAAACAGCACATGAGGCGCCCGCAGACGCCGGAAATCTTCTGCGGGTTGAGCGAGAGGTCCTGCTCTTTCGCCATGCGGATGGAAACGGGGCAGAACTCCCCGCCCAGGCGGGCGCAGCACAGCTCCTGGCCGCAATGGCCGACGCCGCCGACCATGCGGGCCTCGTCGCGCACGCCGATCTGGCGCATGTCGACGCGGATATGGAACCTTGACGCGAGCTTGCGGACGAGCTCTCGGAAGTCGACGCGGTCCTCGGCCTCGAAGTAGAAGACGGCCTTGTCGCCTTCGAGCAGGTACTCAACCGAGACGGGGTGCATGTCGACGCCCGCCTGGGCGACCATCTCCTTGAAGACGGGCAGCGCCTCGGCGCCTTTGCGCTCCATCTCGGCGGCGCGCGCGACGTCTTCGTCGGTCGCGAGGCGCTTCACGGGCTTGAGCGGCGACTTGAGCTTCTTCACCTGGTCGTCGCCTATTTCGAAGATGTCGCCCGACGCGCGGCCGAACTCCACGCCGCGCGCGGTCAGGACCACGACGGCGTCGTCTTTGCGTATATCGAGATCACGCGGGTCGAACCACAGCGTGCGCGGATTGAAAGCGAGTCTAATCGGTGCGACTCGGACCATATAAAACCTCTCTTACTTCGAACAGCATCGCGTCGGTGCACGTTTCCGGGGAAACATTATAGGAGATTGCCTCGTCGCTCACACGCACGCGCATGAGCGCGGCCGCGGCGCGTGCCTCGTCGGTACGTGCTGCGGCGGCCTCGATCTGAGCGCGCACGTCGACGTTGATGACGAGCTCGGGGGCGCCGGCGCACACGGCGGCGACGTCGCGCAGCCACGACTCGGCGATGCAGAACAGCTGATGAAGCGACTGCAGGGTCTTCGCCGTGATCTGACGCTTGTTGCGCGCCTCGATCTGGCGGATCGCCGACTTCGCCAGGAAATCGGCGTTCTCCGCGATCTCGGCCTCGAGCTTGGCGCGCACCTCGTCGAGCGGGGCCTTCGCCGCGCTCACCAGGTCGGCCGCCATCCCCACGATGTCCCAGTCGTCGGCATGGTC
>CAKTSW010000041.1 GCA_934613165.1 uncultured Ellagibacter sp. | reverse complement strand
GTGCTGTTCGTCGTGGTCGCCGGCATCTCGACGGGGTCCGTGTTCTCGACGTTCGCGTCGTCGACGTGGTGGCTGCTCCTCTCGGCGTTCACGCTCGGCGTCGGCATGAAGAAGAGCGGCCTCATGAAGCGCATCGCGCTTGCGATAGTGAACAAGTTCCCGCGCACGTTCCGCTGCCAGGTTATCGCGCAGCTGGTGACGGGCACGGTTTTGGGGCCGCTTATCCCGAGTCTCGCCGTGAAGGGCGCCATGTTGGCCCCGCTCGCGATGAACATCGGCGACGAGCTGGGCTACGAGCGCCAGGGCCGGCAGGCGACGGGCCTGTTCGCGGCGATGCTCGTGGGCATCCGCACCGTGGCGCCGACCATCGTGTCCGCATCGGTGACGGGCTATGCGCTCATGGCGACGCTGCCCGCCGACGTGCAGGAGCAGTTCAACATGGCCACCTGGTTCGTGGCCGCCCTGCCGTGGCTTATCGTCGTCCTCGTGCTGAACTACTTCGCCATCATGGCTCTCTACAAGCCGAGGCGAGGGGAGGCTGCGGAAGGCGCCGGGGAAGCGCCTGGCGAAAACCGTCCCGGTGACGGGCTGCCCGGCAGCGCCACCGACGCCGGAGCCGGGGTCTCCAATGCCGAGGTCGGGGCGCTTGGCGACAAGGCAGCAGGGTTGTCCGGTGATGCCCACAAAGCGAGTTCCGCAGCGAAGCGAGGACTGTCTGAGCGACTGGGCGTTGCCGGACAACCCGCCTCCGGGAGCGCTTCTTCCCGGCTGCCGGCCGATATGGCGGGGACGGGTCCTTTCACACCGGTCGAGAAGCGCATGCTCGGCATCATCTTGGTCACGGTCGTCCTTTGGGCGACGGAGCCCTTCCATCATGTGTCGGCCATGTCGGTCGGCCTTGTGGCGCTCGTCGCCATGTTCGTGCTTAAGGTCATCGACGTGCCCTCGTTCAAGTCGGGCATGAACTGGACGTCGCTTCTGTTCATCGGCATCGCGCTCGGGCTGGGGTCGGTGTTCGCCGAGGCCGGGCTGAACGATTGGGTCATGTCGACGTGCGGCCCTGTGTTCCAACTCATGGCCGGAAACCCCTACGTCCTTGTTCTCGGCATCGGCGTCATCACGGTCGTTCTTCGGTTCCTCATCGTTTCCGAGGTGGCGTACCTGAACCTGCTCATGGCGTTCCTCGTGCCGATGGCGGCGAGCGTCGGCGTGAATCCGTGGGTGCTCGGGTTCTCCGCTTACGCGCTCGTCATCGCATGGTTCGCGAAATACCAAAGCCCGATTTACCTTGCGGCGTTCTACGCGGTGGACGGCAAGATGGCCAAGCACTCCGAACTTGCGAAATATTGCGGCGTCTACCTGGCGATATGCCTGGTCGGACTGGCTGTGTCGGTGCCGTATTGGCAATGGATGGGGCTTCTGTAGCGCGCACGCGCACGTAACTTAAGGGGAAAGGATCTCTTCGATGAAGGTTTTGGCGATTGGCAACGAGGCGCGCACGCGCAAGTACCTGCCCGACTTGGAGATAGCGCGCAAGGCCGATCTCGTCTGCGCGAAACGGGGGACGACCGACGACATGCTGCTTTCGCTTGCCGCCGACGCCGACGTCATCGTCGCCGACGCGATCAGCCCGGTCGGAGACGAGCTCATCGCGAGCATGCCCAACCTCAAGCTCATCCATTCCGAGGGCGTCGCCTTCAACGCGATCGACGTCGCGTCGGCGAAGCGCCACGGCGTCGCGGTCTGCAACTGCGCGGGCGTGAACGCGGGAGCCGTCGCCGAGCAGACCGTCATGCTCATGCTCATGTGCCTGCGGCGCGCGCTCGAGGGCGATCGCGCGGTTCGCTCGGGCAACCAGATTCGGCTGAAGGAGCAGATGATGGTGGAGGGCTTCAGCGAGCTTGGGGACTGCACGGTGGGGTTCGTCGGCTTCGGCGCCATCGCGCAGGCGGCGGCGCGCTATCTTGGGCCTTGGGGGTGCGAGATGGTGTACAACAAGCGCCATCCGCTCGACGCCGTCGCGGAAGGCGAGCTCAAGGTTCGCTACGCTACGCTCGACGACTTGCTTGCGACCTGCGACGTCGTGAGCCTCCACGTTCCCGTGACCGACGAGACGCGCGGCATGGTGGACGACGCGTTTTTGGGCAAGATGAAACCGGGCGCGGTGCTCGTGAACACGGCGCGCGGCGACATCGTCGACCAGGAGGCGCTCGCCCGCGCGCTCGAAGAGGGAAGGATCGCCGCCGCGGGGCTCGATGTGCTCACGCCCGAACCCGTCACGACAGACAACCCGCTTCTCAACCTTTCGCCCGAAGCGTCTGCCCGCTGCGTGTTCTCGCCGCATATCGGCGGCGTGACCGAGGGCATGTTCTACCGCGCGCACCGCATGGTGTGGGAAAACATCGCGCGCGTGGCAGCGGGGGAGCCCCTCGTCAACCGCGTGTGTTAGTGGCGCCGCGGGCCCTTTCCCCGCTTTGCGTCCAAAGACGTTGATTGCGAAGTGCCGAAAAATCGGGGAGTCATGGACAAAAAGGCGCGAATTGCGAGCCTCGGTTGACGAGTCTGGGAATCAAGGCCGCTAACATTCTGCAAAAGCCCTGGTCACGAAACCTTACGATCGAGCCGGGCCTTGCGATTTGGATTTACGGACTCGCATATCGCGTCTTTTTGTCCCTCGAGCCCGGTATAGCCGTTCGTTTAACCTGAAACGGCAGCGCTGGGAGTCGGATCGTAGTCGCATCCCGGCTTAAGGAGGCCTTGGGCTTCCATGTCGCGTCCGATGGCGCGGTATTCCTCGGCCGCGTCGGCAAGTTTCGCCAGCTCGTCGTCGCGAAGCGGCCTTATGGGCTTCGCGGGCGAGCCGAACGCCATCCAGCCGTCGGGGATGTCGGCCGTGCCGGTGACGAGCGACCCTGCTCCCACAAGGCAGCGCGCACCGACGCGGGCGCGGTCGATGACGATGGCTCCCATGCCGATGAGCGACCCATCCCCGACCTCGCAGCCATGGACGATGGCGCCGTGCCCGACCGTCACGTCTCGCCCGATGCGCGTCACTTCTCCTGTGTTCACGTGGATGCAGCAGTTCTCCTGGATGTTGGCTCCGGCCCCGATCTCGATGCTCCCGCCGAAATCGCCGCGGATCGTGGCGCCCTCGAGCACGGTGACGTCGGGACCGATCGTCACGTCCCCGATGACGGTCGCGCTTTTCGCGATGTGCGCCTTGGGGTCGATATGCAGGCCTTTTCGGTAATCCATGGTTGGCAGGCTTTCTCTCGGAACCGAGCTTGACGCTCGGGGGGGGGGTGTTACGTTTTTCATTATAGGCGCCGGCGATGCGCGCGCCCCGACGCGTCCGCGAGATGCTTTTTCGGGCCGCGTTGTTTGAAGGTGTTATGCCGCTGTCTTCGGCTCCTTTGAAAAAGCGTTCGAAGGGTCGTAAACTCCCCTTTACACCAAAGAGGGGATTTGCTGCGTCGATCCGATTCGGCTGTCAAGTCGAATTTACAGCGATGCTTTGATAGCTGCCGAAATGATGAGGAGGGGGAATCATGCAGCTTGACGATATCGAAGTGCTTGTGACCGTTTCGGAAACGAAAAGCTTGTCGCAGGCGGCGGAAAAACTCTACATGTCGAGGCCCGGGCTTTCGCAGAAGATCGCGAACATCGAGGCGCGCTTCGGCACCAAGCTCTACGAACGCACCTCGACGGGCGTGGTGCCCACGCCGGCCGGCGTCATCGTGACGAAGTTCGCCCGCAAGATGACTTCGCTCGAAAGCGCGCTCGCCGCCGAGCTCGCTGCAGCCGACGAGAGCTTCGACAGCACTATCGAGGTGGGCATGAGCTTCGCCGACGGCGTGGCGCTTCTGCCTCCTTTGGTGAAGAAGTTCCACGACCTGCACGAAGAGGCGCTCGTCCACTTGGAGGCGGGCTACGAGCCCGAGCTCATGGAGAAGCTCAAGGAAGGCAAGCTCGACTTCGCCATCCTGGAAAACGAGCCCATCGAAGACGGTCTTGTCTCCGAGACGCTCGGACATTCGAAGCTCATGTTCCTCATGCCCGAGAAACCGCCGTATAACAGCGTCCCGCAGCCCATCAAGGTGAAGCAGCTGCTCGAATGGCCCATGATCATTTACGAATGGAACTCGGGGCGGCATATGGTGGGCAACCGCCACTTCCGCGACCGCTACGGGGTGTCGCTGCGCGACCATAACATGGTGGCGCGCTTCGACACGCACGAGGCGATGGTCTCAGGCGTGCGCGCGGGGCTTGGGTGGGGGACGGTTCCCCGCTGCGTCGCCGAGCGCTATCGAAACGACCCCGGCATCATATGGCCCGAGGTGGACACCGACCCCATGCGCTATCCGGTCGACCTGGTTTGGGCGCCCGACCGCGCCATTTCCCCCTTGGCGGTCGAGTTCATGGACTTCATCCGCAACAACATCCCCGACGGGTACTTCCACCTGTAGCGAAGGCGCGCCCGCCCCTCGCTGCCGCATCCTCCCTGCGTTTTCTCGGTGCCGGCACGGTGCCACCGTATGATGCGCTCTTTACAATCGCAGACCCCCGAATCCGGTATAACCTCCCGGATTCGGGGGTTTATCTTTATAGACGTGCACTCACATTACCGTAGCTAACTTTTCCTCGTTGCAAAGCGTGCTTTTCAGCGGCTGCAAACCGGCCCTTTCATGCAAGGAATCCTTTACGGCAGCGGCAAACGACTCCATCGCCCAAATCGCCCAAACCCCTTACCAGCGCCTTTCGCGCTCCCTATTCTTCCACTCAACGCCGAATACGAACCGCTGGCGGGCCTTGAGCCCAAGCGAAACCGGCGGTTCGATCAGACGAGGGCGGACGAGGAAGCCGCGCAGCCGGGGGGATGCGCCATGTAGCCGGGGCCGTGGGAAAACGGCCGCAAGGCGAACCGCGAAAGCGAATCACGAAGCGAACCCCTTCAGGCCACGCGACTCGAAGCAACAAAAGGAGGAGTCGGTGGACAAGCAAGGAATCATCGATGCCAGCCGCGCGAAGCACGAGGGGGAGCGCATCTTCTACACGTCGTGCCCTGCGAACGGCTGCTGGGACTCGGCATGCATCCTGAAGTGCCACGTGAAGGACAACAAGCTCATCGCGATCGAGCCGGACGACACGGTCAACGCCAACGACAGCCGCGAGGATTGCGGCTGGGAGAACATCTGGAAGGGCAACGTCCAGATGCGCCCGTGCGCCATGGGCCATTCCTGGAAGAAGGAAATCGAGACCGAAACGCGCCTTCTGCACCCGATGAAGCGCGTGGGCGAAAAGGGCCCGGGCAAGGGCTACTTCGTGCAGATTTCCTGGGAAGAGGCGCTCGATACCATTGCCTGTAAGCTGAAGGAGATCAAGGCCAAGTACGGCCCGTATTCCATCTTCCATTCCCAGTACCCGTCGTTCGAGAAGAACGGCTTCCCGCTGGCCCCGTGGTGGGAAGCGGGCTTCGGCGCATGGGGCGAGCACTCCACGTCCGGCCATGCCGCAGGCGAGATGCTCCACCTCGGCGTCGACCTCTCCAAGACGGCGAAGGGCCTTTCCGAGGCTCTGCCCGGCTTCGAGGCCTCCGACATCTTCAACTCCAAGCTCTTCGTCATGTGGGGCATGGACCCGGTCGTCGCGTGGTTCGGCCCGACCTCGTACTACATGCAGCTCGCGCATGAATACGGCTGCAAGACCATCGTCATCGACCCGCGTTACACCCAGTCTGCGGAAATCCTCGCCGACCAGTGGATCCCCATCCGACCCGGCACCGACCTCGCCATGATGCTCGCCATCGCGCAGGTGCTCTACGAGGAGGACCTCATCGACCACAAGTTCGTCGACGAGTGGGTCGACAAGGCGGGCTTCGAGGAATGGCGCACCTACGTTATGGGCGAAGGCGAGGACGGCATCAAGAAGACGCCGGAATGGGCCGCTCCCATCTGCGCCGTGCCGGCCGAGACCATCCGCGAGTTCGCGCGCCTCTACGGCACCACCAAGCCGGTTCACCTGCAGTACTTCTATTCTTGCGCCAAGCGCCATATGGGCGACTACTCCGCCATCGCATCTATGCTGCTCCAGGCCATGACTGGCAACATCGCCTGCCCCGGCGGTTGCGAAACGGGCGCCTGCCTTCCCACCCCGGGCCGCGTTCCCGCGCCTCGTGCCGACTGGCATCGCGATCCGGGCAGCTACAAGCCGGCTGTGCTGTTCAACAACAACTGCCTCACCGAGATCCTCGCCTGCCAGAAGGACTACTGGGAAGGCCGCATGAGCGAGTCGGAGTTCCGCCATCGCATCGGCTCGCCGAACAACGAGTGCCCGCTGCCGAACATCCAGATGATCATCTTCGAGAACAACTACGGCAACAACCACTCCAACGTGAACAAGCGCTTCGCCGGTATGGCGTCCACTGAGTTCAACTGGGGTTTCCAGTGGCATTTGAACCAGCCCACCGCCGAGCTCTGCGACATCATCCTGCCAGCTCCGATCTGGCAGTTCGAGGGCATGGACGAGTACATGTACGGCCATCAGCGCTTCGTGTCCGGCCCGAACGGCATGCGCAACTACTTCACCTTCTGCGCGCGCGGCCTCGACTTCCCGGGCGAGGTCCGCTCGAAGGAATGGGTTTGGACTGAGATCGCCAAGCGCCTCGGCGTTGCCGACAAGTACAACCCCCGCATGCTCGACGTGGACGTCGATCACTGGGTCGACGCTCAGGAAGAGGTGTACAAGGAGGCCTTCGAGAACTGGGCGAACAACGAGACTATCATGGCCTACCTCGGCTACGAGAAGCGCCCGACCTGGGAAGAGTTCAACGCCCATCCGGTCATCCGCACTGAGATCGACTCGCCGTACTACCCGTTCAGGACCAGAATCGAGCGCGGTGAGAGCCCGTTCGAGACCCCGACCGGCAAGATCGAGTTCTCCTCGAACTACGTGAAGACCCACGACATGACTGAGTCCCGTTGGCGCGGCCAGATCGAGCCGATGCCCGTGTGGAGCCCGAGCTACGTGGAAGGCGACATCGGATCGGCCTCAAACGACGGCTTCTACAACCCGAAGGTCAAGAAGTACCCGTTGTCGATGGTTTCCCCGGTTTCGATTTACCGCCAGCACTCGAGCAACGACAACAACCCGCTCATGCGCGAGGACTGCTACCGCCACGCGGTATGGATCTCCGGCGTCGACGCCCAGGCGCGCGGCATCAAGGACGGCGACATCTGCCGCGTGTACAGCGACCGCGGCGAGGTCGAGCTCACGGCCTACGTCACCAACCGCATGATGCCCGGCACCGCGGCTGTTCACCACGGCGCGTGGTTCCAGACCGACGGCACTCCGGCTCCCTGCAACAAGTTCGGCGAAGACCTTCGCGGCACCCCGAACATCCTGCTCGACGACGGGCATCTGCCCCACATCCTGGGCGCGCTCATCACCGCGGGCCTGGTGGAGGTCGAGAAGCTTCGCGATGGCGACGCGGAAGGCTTCGGCAACGAGGCCGAGCGCGGCGGCATGCGCGGCGCAAGCGTGGCACTGAACTACCGCCGCTCGCTCGGTGAGGGGAAGGAATAAGACGATGACCCAGTATGGTTTCATGTTCGATATGAACCGCTGCTACGCCTGCCAGGCGTGCAGCATCGCTTGCAAGGATTGGCACGGCATCGAGCCGGGCGCCGAGAAGTACATGACGGTGTACGAATGGGAAGAGGGAACCTTCCCCAACATCCGCCTGCATTCGCTCGCGTTCCCGTGCGCGCACTGCGAGGACCCGGCGTGCGTGAAGGTGTGCGAATCCGGCGCCCTTTACAAGGAGGACGAGTTCGGCGCCGTCCTGGTCGACCAGGATAAATGCACCGGCTGCCGCAAGTGCTACGAGGCCTGCCCCTACGGCGCCCCGCGCTTTGCGACCGACGAGCCTACCTGCAAGATGAGCAAGTGCGACATGTGCATCGACCGCCTGGCCGAGGGCAAGCAGCCCGCCTGCACCCAGAGCTGCCCGCTTCGCGCCTTCGACTTCGGCCCGATCGACGAGCTCGTTGAGAAGTACGGCGACGTGCGCTACTGCGAGGGTATGCCCGCTCCCGACGCGACTAAGCCCTCCTTCATCATCTGGAACCCGCGCGAGAAGACCCCGCTCATCCCGTACGACGCCGACGAGGCCATCCGCCTGAACCAGCAGCGTGGCGACATGGGCACGATGTTCGAAAGCCCCGAGGACCTCACGACCTTCGACGAGGGCACCATCCGCCGCAATGAGCTTCAGATGAAGCACGACTCCGTCGTCGATCTCATGCGCGCCACGCGCAACGACATGGCATAAAGCGCCCGCGACTCCGCAGGCCAGGGCACGGCACCGGCCTGCGGGCAGTCGGGTTTTCCGCATCATCCCGCTCGATCGATCAAGGGGAGTCGGGCGGGCTTTGCCCGAATGCACGTCGCTGCATCCGAACCTTCCCGTACCGCCAACGCGGGAGTCTCTTTTGCAGCGGCATTGCAGATAAACAACCTGCTTTACGAAAGGGG
>CAKTSW010000040.1 GCA_934613165.1 uncultured Ellagibacter sp. | reverse complement strand
TGGCGGCGGCGCGTTCTCGGGCAAGGATTGCACGAAGGTCGATCGCTCGGCCGCCTACGCTGCACGCTGGGTCGCGAAGAACGTGGTGGCCGCCGACCTGGCCGACCGCTGCGAGATCCAGGTCGCCTACGCCATCGGCGTCGCGAAGCCGGTTTCCATCATGGTGGAAACCTTCGGCACCGCGCATGTGCCCGAGGCCGACATCGAGCGCGCGGTCAACGAGGTGTTCGACCTGCGTCCGGGTGCCATCATCGACGAGCTCGATTTGCGCCGTCCGATCTACCGCAAGACCGCGGCCTACGGTCACTTCGGTCGCGAGCTTCCTGAGTTCACCTGGGAAAAGACCGACAAGGTGGAAGCCCTTCGTCAAGCATGCGGGCTGTGATCTGCCAAGCCTGCGGTCGGTAAAAGGGCTTGCATCGCGCAGCGCAAAGCGTGCGGCTTGAAAGAGGCAGGCGCGCGATGTTGGGTCGTAGCTTGAAGGCCAAGTCGCAAGATGCCGCAAGCCGGGGGATGTCCCAAGGTGGGAGATGTCGCAAGATGCCGTAAGCCGGGGATGCCGCTGCCCCAAGGTGGGAGATGTCGCAAGAGGCTGCAAGATGCCCCAAGGCGTGCGATGCCCCTAAACCACCCGATTCGCCAAGGGCGCCCGATTACCCGGGCGCCCTTTTTGCGTTCCCAGCCAGGCTGCGTTTTGCGCTGCTGCCATGTTCCGTCTTCGCTCAGGCCTCCGGCCGCGGCTATGTTTTCGGGTTGTTTCCATGTCCCGTCTTTGCTCTTGCTTCGGTCACGCCTGCGTTTTCGAGTTGCTTCCGTATCCGGCTTTTGCTTCGGCCTTCAGCTACGTGACGAGACGATCCTTTCCGGGTGGTTGCTCTCCTAAGTGGCATCCAAGCCCGGCTTTGCAAACACGCGACACGAAACTTCCTCTGAAATGGCGGGCAAGGTCGGGTTTGCAAATCGAAAGCGAAAAACCGGGTGCACAATGGCAGCTTGCGACGGCTTTGCAAACGCTATGGGCCTTTTGTCTTGCGCAAACCCGTCGCAGGCTGCCACCGGAAGGCTTTCGAGAGAGTTTACGCTTTGCAAACCCGGCACAGGCCGCCATAGGCGCGAGTATTTCAGGCCATGCGTTTGCAAACCCGTCTCAGGCTGCCATTTCGACGCGCGCTTCAGGCTCAAGGTGGCGTCCCCCTTTTGCAAAAGCGTCGCGGGCTGCCATTCGGGCAAGTTCTCCGGGCGCCCTGTTCGCGAAAGCGGCAATGCACACGCCGATTGCGCCCTTCCTTTGCGTATCGTGCTTGCGGCGCTGTCGATTGTCTCCATGGGTGAATGCGCTTCAGACCCCTGCTGCCCCCGCAACCTGATTGCCCTTGAGGAATTTGGAGCATTCCGTGTTGGAAACCTGTGAAAACGAAGAGAATCGGTGTCGGGGCAGGATCGGTTTTCCAGATGCCCTTTGAGTCTGATTGATCCCGTTATTCGCGAAGCCGGTGCTCGATGTCGTATGTACGCTTCGGCTATGAAACTTTTCGGGACATCCGCATTCGCTTTTTGGAGGCTCGCTGCGTGCGTTGCTGCCGCTACGGTCGGGCCTTCGTCTTCACGCCGCTACTCGCGCGAACTTTGTGCCGCGGCCTCTTCGGCTTTCCAATCTGGTTCGCCCGGGTTCTCGTATGATGCAGCGAGCGAGCCTCCGCTCGATCGGGCGGCCTTGCTTGAAAAATGCATCGCCGCAGATGGGCGCATCCATTTGGAAACCAACGAAGTCGCGACGCGTCATGGGGCTTGCAAGGGCGTGCTGTCGGGCTTTGCGCATGTTCGGTCGGGCCAAGATCATTCCACTCGATGGCTTACTGCAGCCTTTGGGTTGAAGGTTCCATTACCTGAACTTTGTTTTCTCCAGCTTGCGACCCAGCTTCCTCTTCCACATCTTGCCATGGCGGGGATGGAGTTGTGCGGGACGTATGCCGTCTCGCCCGATGGGGAAGGTGCTCTTGTGCAGCGGCGCCCGCTTGCGACATGTTCGACGCTGCTTTCTCTCCTTGAGAAGAGTCCGTCTTCCTACGGTGTTAAGAAAGCGCGCCGTGTGCTTTCGTTCATCGCGGATGGCGCGGCGTCGCCCCAGGAGGCGCGGCTGCACCTGCTGCTTTCCCTGCCGGTTCGCTTGGGCGGGTACGGGCTTCCGCCGGCGCAGCTCAACTACCGTATCGAGACGAACGCGTCCGGCGGCGTCGACCCGGTGAAGCGCTATCGGCTGTGCGATTTGTACTGGCCCGATCGGCAGGTTGCCGTCGAGTACGACAGCGACGCATTCCACACAGGGGCTGAGAAAATCGCATCGGACTCGATACGTCGTGCGGCGTTGTCGACGCGCGGGGTGTCGGTGGTGACGGTAACGGGGGCTCAGCTGAAAAGCCCCATGATGACCGACCAGCTCGTCGCCGCGCTGTGCCGCAAACTCGGGGTTCGCAAGCGCGCCTGTTCGAGTGACTGGTCGCAGCAACGGGAATCGTTGAGAAAGTCGCTGTTCGAGGACGTCTTTTAGCTGCTCATGGCGACTGGGAAAGCGCCGCATGCCTGTGTAAAACGACGTGCGGCGCTCGTTTTTCTGCATCCATGTGCTTTCCGTGCTTGCGGGCCTGGCGAAAGGCATTAGATGCGGAGGCTGTGTCGGGGACGCGCATGCGGGTACCAGTCACGCAGGGGAGCATCGGTGACGTGCGTGCGGGTATCGGCCGCAGAGGGCGTATGGGGGGCTATTCCCGTAGATGGTAACATGTGACGGATTTGCGGATGGTCATGTGGAACGAGCTTTCAAATGGCGGCCTATGACGCTTTTGCAAATGCGAAGCCGGAAATGCTCACGTGCATGGCGACTTGTGACGGTTCTGCAAAACGATTTCTCGTTTCGAGGTCCCTCTGTGGCAGCTTGTGACGGTTTTGCGCGAGGAGAATGCCTCCGGCCCTTTGCAAACCCGTCGCAGGCCGCCATCTCGCGTCCCGTTTCTTGCTCTTCGTTTGCAAACCCGGTCTTGCCCGCCATTTGGGGCGGCGTTTCACACCGTGCATTTGCAAACTCGTCATAGGCTGCCATTCGGGGGGATTCTTTTCGTCGCGCCTTTGCAAACCTGCTGCGCTCTCGCTCCCCTCGATCGAAAGCCCGTGCGCGGCGTGATTCTTGTTATACTCGGTTGCATGAAACTTGCCTCCGTCATCCTCGATATTCCCACGCAGGCGCTCGACGCGCCTTATACCTATGCGCTCGACTCCAGCGACCCTGCGGCTGCCGTTTTGGCCGGTGAGGACATCCCCGTCGAAGTGGGGTGCGCCGTGCTCGTCCCGTTCGGGCGCAGGCAGGCGGTGGGCTTCGTCGTCGCCATCTGGGAAGCGGGCGAACCGGGAGGCGAGGCGTGGCCGCGCGACCTCGATCCGCGCAAACTGAAAAGCGTCGTCCGCGCGGTGAGCAAGCCGTACTTCGACGAGGAGGGCGCGGCGTGCGCGCAGTGGCTCTCGGAGCGCTACATCGCGCCGCTTTCCGCGTGCGTCCGCCTGTTCACGCCGCCCGGAGGCGTCCCGAAAATGGTACATGCTCGCACGGGAGCGTGGCGGCTTGTGCGACCGAGTGTGGGGGAAGTCGACGACCGATGGGTCGTCGCCGGCCCCGCCCTCGCGTCGTTCGCTCCCCGGAAGAACGCTGTGAAGCAGGTCGCGATCGCGGAAGCGGTCGCTCGCGGGGACGTGCGCGTGGCGGAGCTTGCAACCGAGCTCGGCGCGGTGTCGGGCGCCCTTCGCGCGCTCGAGCAGAAAGGCGTGGTCGCGATCGAGCACCGCCGCCGCATGCGTGGCGTGGCGTCGGCTTCGCCCGCGACGGACGAACGCGCGTTCACGCCTTCGTCGAAGCCCGACCTTACTCCCGGTCAGGCGCACGCCTTGCAGCTCATCGACGAGGCGCGCGCCCACAACCACGGTGACGTGGTCGTGGTCGACGGCGTCACCGGGTCGGGAAAGACCGAGCTGTACCTGCGCGCCATCGAGGGGACGCTTGCGCGGGGGCGGACGGCGTGCGTGCTCGTGCCGGAAATCTCGCTCACGCCGCAAACGGTGGGGCGCTTCCGCGGGCGCTTCGGCGACATGGTTGCGGTCATGCACTCGCGCATGAGCCAAGGCGAGCGCTACGACCAGTGGGACTTCATCCGCTCGGGCGATGCGCGCGTCGTGGTGGGCGCCCGAAGCGCGCTTTTCACGCCTCTTCGAAACGTCGGGCTCATCGTGATCGACGAGGAACACGAAGGGTCCTACAAACAGGACAGCGCGCCGCGCTACCATGCGCGCGACGTGGCCCTATGGATGATGCGCCGCAGCGGGGGCGTGCTCGTGCTCGGCTCGGCGACGCCGTCGATCGAGTCGCTCCATGCGTGTGACGAGCTCGATTCCTGGCACAAGGCCGACCTTCCCGATCGCGCGAACGGCAGGCCTCTGCCCGCCATCGAGGTCGTCGACATGGCGGCCGAGTTCCGCGGCGGGTCGCGCGCCATGTTCTCGCGTAAGCTCACGCGCGGGCTTCAGGAAGAGCTTTCCCTCGGGCGCAAGGCGGTGCTCCTCTTGAACCAGCGCGGGTTCGCGAAGTTCCTTCTGTGCCGCGACTGCGGGTTCGTGCCGACGTGCCCGTCCTGCGACACGTCGCTTACCTACCACGAGCGCGGTCGGCTGCTCATCTGCCACCATTGCGGCTACCACGAGCCGGCGCCGGCCGTGTGCCCCGAATGCGGGAGCCCCTACCTGAAGAAGTTCGGCGCGGGAACCCAGCGGGTCGAGGCGGAGCTCCGCGCGCTTTTGGACGGCATGCCGGGGGCGGGGCCGGACGTGCCCATCATCCGCATGGACGCCGACACCACAAGCGGCAAGGGCGCGCACCAGCGCCTGCTCGAGCAGTTCGCCGCAGCGGACGCGGCGGTGCTTTTGGGAACGCAGATGATCGCGAAGGGGCTCGACTTCGAGGACGTCACGCTCGTCGGGGTCATCAACGCCGACACGCAGCTCCATCTTCCCGACTACCGGGCAGGGGAGCGCACGTTTTCCCTGATCGAACAGGTGGCGGGTCGGGCTGGGCGCGCGCAGCTTCCCGGGCGCGTGCTCGTGCAGACCTACGAGGCCGACAACGTCGCCATCCGGGCCGCGGCGGCCTACGACCGCGCGCGCTTCTTGCGCTCGGAGATGCCGAAGCGTCGGCTTTTGGGCTACCCGCCGTTCGTGCGCATGGCCAACGTGCTCGTGTGGGGCAAAGACGAGCCCGCGGTCCGCGAGACGGCGTGCAGGCTCTCGGGCGACCTCGCGCAGCGCGTGCACGACTACGCGATGGGCTCGTGGTCGGTTTTGCCGGCAAGCCCGTGCGTGCTCGCGAAGCTGCGCGGCGTGTACCGCTGGCACGTGGTGGTGAAAGGCCCGCCCGACGCCGATATCGCACGCGTGATCGCGCCGCTGTTCCGCGCTCGGAAGGCTGACGAGCGCGTTAACGTGGCCGTCGACGTCGATCCGAGCGATTTGTTGTGACATTTCGGGGAACATTGCGCGATTTATGGTATATTTTATCGCTGTGTATTTGCGCCCGGTTGCAGTCTAGCCCCGGGCGTTCTTCTGCAGAAAGGACTATCACGTGGCAAAGGATTCCCAGAAGAAATCGAAGAAGACTGCCGATGTTTCGAAGGACCTTTCGAAAAACGAAGAGATCGTCGAGGATGAGCTCGACGATGAACTGGGCGACGAAGAGCCCTCTGCCGGCGATGTAGCCACCGAGGCGCCAGAGGGAACGCTCGCCGAAGACAAGATCGAGGCGGGCATCGACGAAGAGGAAGACCTGCTCGAGGGCATTCCCGAAGAAGAGCTCAAGGCGACGACCGACGTCCAGCTTCCCAAGGTGACGACCGCGCGCGCGAAGGCCCGCGCCGCCCGTAAGCGCTCAGGCGACGGCAACGTCACCATGCTCACCGGCGACCCGGTCCGCATGTACCTGAAGGAAATCGGCAAGGTGCCGCTGCTCACGGCCGCCGAGGAAATCGACCTTGCCATGAAGATCGAGGCGGGCGTCGCCGCGGGCGAGCAGCTCGAGAAGGCCGACAAGGGCGAAATCGAGCTCGAGCGTCGCGACCTGCGCCGCCTGACGCGCATCGAGGAAGTCGGCTTCGACGCGAAACAGCAGCTCATCGAGGCGAACCTGCGCCTCGTCGTTTCCATCGCGAAGCGCTACGTGGGCCGCGGCATGCTGTTCCTGGACCTGATCCAGGAAGGCAACCTGGGCCTTATCCGCGCCGTCGAGAAGTTCGACTACCGCAAGGGCTTCAAGTTCTCCACGTACGCGACGTGGTGGATCCGCCAGGCCATCACCCGCGCGATCGCCGACCAGGCGCGCACCATCCGCATCCCCGTGCACATGGTCGAGACGATCAACAAGCTCGTGCGCATCCAACGCCAGCTGCTCCAAGAGCTCGGCCGCGAACCGACCCCGAAGGAAATCGGCGACGTCATGGGCCTGCCCGAAGAGCGCGTCCGCGAAATCCAGAAGATCTCGCAAGAGCCGGTTTCGCTCGAGACGCCGATCGGCGAGGAAGAGGATTCCCAGCTCGGCGACTTCATCGAGGACGACGCCGCGGTCGTTCCGCCCGACGCCGCGAGCTTCAGCATGCTGCAGGAACAGCTCGGCAAGGTGCTCGACGGCCTGGCCGAACGCGAGCGCAAGGTCATCAGCCTGCGCTTCGGCCTGGAAGACGGGCATCCGCGCACGCTCGAGGAAGTCGGTCGCGAGTTCGGCGTCACGCGTGAGCGCATCCGCCAGATCGAGAGCAAGACGCTCGCGAAGCTGCGCCACCCGAGCCGCTCGTCGAAATTGAAAGACTACCTGGAAGACTAATCTCAGGAAAGCTCCGCGCAGGCCGAAACCTCGCGGAGCTTTTTTCTCTGCGCCGCCGAGCTGCCGCGCCGGCGCGCCGATCACCACGACCTCACGCGAAGGAAGCCACATGACCACGCACGATACCGACGATTTCGAATTCTTCGCAAGCTGCCTCGCCGGGCTCGAGGACCAGCTTGCGCTCGAGCTGAAGGGGCTCGGCGTGAAGCGCACGCGCCCGCTGGGCGGCGGTGTGGCGTTCTACGGGCCGGCGAAGCTGGCGCTCAAGGTGTGCCTCTGGTCGCGCCTGGCGTCGCGCGTGCTTGCGGTCGAGGGGCGTTTCGACGCGAAGGACGCCGACGAGCTCTACGAGGGCGTTCGTACACTGTACTGGGAAGACATCCTTCCCCTGAAGAAGACCTTCGCGGTGCGCGCCCGCGGCATGAATGCGAACCTGCGCAACACGCACTTCACCGAGATGCGCGTGAAGGACGCGGTGTGCGACCGTTTGGACAACCTGCGCGGCGTGCGCCCGAGCGTCGACACGACGCACCCCGACCTCGTCATCGACGTGCGCGTGCACGACGAGCGCGCAACCGTTTCGGTCGACCTTTCTGGAAGGCCCCTGAACAAACGTGCCTATTTCGGGAAGCGCGCGGGTTCGGAGATGCCGCTGCTCTGCTCGTACGCGGCGGCGCTGCTCAGCTTCGCCGGGTGGGGAGACCTCGTCGCGCGCGGGTACCGCTTCGTGGACGCCTTGCGCGCAGACGGTGGGACGGGAGCGGCTGCGGGGGCTTCGCCCCGCAAGGCAGCGTCCGCGAAGCGCGAGATGACGATCCTCGAACGCGAGGCGCGTGCCATCGCGCTCGACGAGGCGCCGGGCGCTGCACGCTCCGAGTGGGGTTTCATGTCGTGGGGCCGTTTCGACGAGGGCGAATGGAACGCGCTTTTGGACGAGGCGGATGATCGGGCCGAACGCGCGCAGGCGGCGCGCCGCGATGCTGCGCCGGACGCGCCGGAACTGCTTGCCGCGGTGATCGTTGACCCCGAAAACGAGGACGCGACGTCGACCGCACTCGATTCGGCGTTCGTCCGCGCCGCGGTGAAAGCGCCTGCGAACTCGGTATTCGCCCTGGTCGGCGGCGAGGGCGCGGCCGAGCGCTTCGGCGACGACCCTGAGGTCTTCGAGAAGATCGGCCATGGGCGCATCCGCATAAAGGCTCGCGTCTTCACGAGCGCGCCGGAAGCGCCTGAAACCGTCACCGTCCCCGACGCGTTCGGGGGAGCGGAGCATGTGGTCGACGTGTTCGACAGTGCCTCGGCGCAGTTTGCCTCGCGCCTTCGCAAGGTGTACAAGGAACGGCGCAAGTGGGCGAAGCGCGACGGGTGCACGTGCTACCGCGTCTACGACGCCGACCTGCCCGAATACTCCGCAGCGATCGATATCTACTCGGGCGCGGGCGACTTTTCGGGCAAAACCTATGTCCACGTGGCCGAATATGCGGCGCCTTCCTCGATCGACGAGGGCAAGGCGCGCCGCCGCATGGCCGACATCCTTACCCTTACGCCCGTGGTTTTAGGCGTGCCGCCCGAGAACGTCTTCTCGAAGACGCGTCGGCGCGAGCGCGGTGGCGGGCAGTACCGCGACGCCGGGTCGAAGCCGTTCGTGATCGAAGTCGAGGAAGACGGCTCGCTTTTCGAGGTCGACCTGGCCGGATACATGGACACGGGGCTTTTCCTGGACCATCGCGATACGCGCCGCATGGTGGGCGAGATGGCGGAGGGGAAGGACTTCCTCAACCTGTTCGCCTACACGGGAACGGCGAGCGTGCATGCCGCCGCGTGCGGCGCGCGCACCACGTGCACGGTCGACCTTTCGGCGACGTACCTCGATTGGGCGCGTCGCAACATGACAAACAACGGGTTCTC
>CAKTSW010000039.1 GCA_934613165.1 uncultured Ellagibacter sp. | reverse complement strand
TTCATCTGCGGGCACGAGTACGCCAACGCCTTCAGCGAGCTGAACGACCCGGTCGACCAGGCCGAACGCTTCCGCGCGCAGGTCGAGGCGAAGGACATGGGCGACGACGAGGCCATGGGCTTCGACGCCGACTACATCCGCGCGCTCGAGTACGGCATGCCGCCGGCGGGCGGCGTGGGCGTGGGCATCGACCGCTTGACCATGCTGCTCACCGACTCCGCGACCATCCGCGACGTGCTGCTTTTCCCGCACATGAGGGACGAAACCCCGAGCGCCGGCAAGGCCGCTGCGGCCGCCGCCCGCGTCGCGAAGGCGTCTGTCGTCGAGGAAGCGCCCGAGCCCATCGACTTCTCGAAGGTGGTCATCGAGCCTTTGTTCGAGGAGCAGGTCGACTTCGACACCTTCAGCAAGTCCGACTTCCGCGCGGTGAAGGTGAAGGAATGCATCGCCGTGCCGAAGAGCAAGAAGCTTCTGCAGTTCACGCTCGACGATGGCACGGGCGAAGACCGCATCATCCTGTCGGGCATCCACGCGTACTACGAGCCCGAAGAGCTCGTCGGCAAGACGCTTGTCGCCATCGTGAACCTGCCGCCGCGCAAGATGATGGGCATCGCCTCTTGCGGCATGCTGCTTTCGGCCGTGCACGAGGAAAAGATCGACGACGACGCCACCGAGGAGCGCCTGAACCTGCTCATGGTGAGCGACCGCATCCCCGCAGGCGCCAAGCTGTACTAAGAATCCCGCTCGAATCATGACAAGCCGCTCGAGGGCGCAAAGCCTTTCGAGCGGCTTTCTGTATTATGTATACGCATCCGCTCTGCATTAGCACTCGTTTGACAAGAGTGCTAGTATGAGTCGCAAATCAGCTTACTTACCTTGCGAGAAACGAGGACGCATGTCATTCGACAAGTTCACCGATAAGGCGCGCAAGGTGCTCGTGCTGGCTCAAGACGAGGCTCGCAACCTCCATCAGCCCTACGTCGGCACAGAGCACATCCTGCTTGGCCTTATCCAGGAAAAGGAAGGGCTTGCGGCGCAGGCGCTCGAACGCTTGAACGTGAAGTACGACGCCGTCGTGCAGGCTATCCGCCAGGTCGTCACCATCGACGAGGCGGCCGACGTGTCCGGCCATCTTTCGTTCACCCCGCGCGTGAAGCGCGTGCTTGAAAACTCGCTGCGCGAGGCCATGCAGATGGGGCAGTCCTACATTTCCACCGAGCATTTGCTGCTCGGCATCGTTCGCGAGGGCGAGGGCACCGCGCTCGACGTTCTCGGGCGCTTGGGCGTGAAGGGCGATGACATCCGCGGCGCCTTGAACGACCTGGTGGGCCAAAGCCCCGTCTACGCCGGCCGTGGGGCGTTCGATTCCTTCGCGTCGGGTTCCGACAGCATGCTCAAGGAATTCGGCACCGACCTCACCAAGAAGGCGTCCGAAGGCAAGCTCGACCCGGTCATCGGCCGTGCGGGCGAAATCGAGCGCGTCATGCAGATCCTCTCGCGCCGCCAGAAGAACAACCCGCTGCTCATCGGCGAGCCGGGCGTGGGCAAGACCGCCGTGGCCGAAGGCTTGGCGCAGCTCATCGTCGCCAATCAGGTGCCCGATATCCTGCGCAACAAACGCCTGTTCACGCTCGATGTGTCGGCGCTTGTCGCGGGCAGCAAGTACCGCGGCGAATTCGAGGACCGCCTGAAGAAGTGCATCAAGGAAGTGCAGGACGCGGGCGACATCATCCTGTTCATCGACGAGATGCACACGCTCATCGGCGCGGGTTCGGCCGAAGGCTCCATCGACGCGGCCGCCATCCTGAAGCCGCCGCTGTCGCGTGGGGAAATCCAGGTCATCGGCGCCACCACGATCGACGAGTACCGCAAGCACCTCGAAAAGGACTCCGCGCTCGAGCGCCGCTTCCAGCCCGTCACCGTCGGCGAGCCCAACGAGGAACAGGCCATCCGCATCCTGGGCGGCCTGCGCGACCGCTACGAGGCGCACCATCACGTGCACTTCACCGACGAGGCGCTTCAGGCCGCAGTCGAGATGTCTGATCGCTACATCCAGGATCGCTACCTGCCCGACAAGGCCATCGACGTCATCGACGAGGCCGGCGCGCGCATGCGCATCCGCAACATGACGCTGCCCAAGGAGCTGCGCGAACTCGACGACAAGCTGCGCGAGGTTCGCTCCGCCAAGGACAAGGCCATCGGCGCGCAGGACTTCGAGCGTGCCGCCGAGCTGCGCGACAAGGAAAGCCAGCTCAAAACCGAGCGCGAGCAGGCCGAGAAGAAATGGGAGGAAGACACTTCCAAGCAGGTGCAGCAGGTCACGGTGGCCGACATCGCCGACGTCGTTTCCATGACGACGGGCGTGCCGGTGTCGAACCTCACCGAGGCTGAAACCGAGAAGCTCTTGCGTATGGAAAGCGTGCTCCACGAACGCGTCATCGGCCAGGACGAAGCGGTCACCGCGCTCTCGAAGGCCATCCGCCGCAGCCGTGCGGGGCTGAAGGACCCGAAGCGCCCGGCCGGCAGCTTCATCTTCCTCGGTCCCTCCGGCGTCGGCAAGACGGAGCTTTCCAAGGCGCTCGCCGAGTTCCTGTTCAACTCCGAAGACGCGCTTATCAGCTTCGATATGTCCGAGTACATGGAAAAGCACAGCGTGAGCCGTCTTGTCGGTTCGCCTCCGGGCTACGTCGGCTTCGACGAGGGCGGCCAGCTCACGAAGGCCGTGCGCCAGCGCCCGTACTCGGTGGTGCTCTTCGACGAGATCGAGAAGGCTCACCCCGACGTGTTCAACATCCTGCTTCAGATTCTGGAGGAAGGGCGCCTGACTGACGCGCAGGGCCGCACTGTCGACTTCCGCAACACGGTCATCATCATGACGTCGAACGTTGGCGCGCGTGAGATTGCGCAGACCATGCCGCTCGGCTTTGCGGGGGCGGGCCAGACCGGCCTTTCCGACAAGGAAATCAAGAGCCGCGTCATGGCCGAGATGAAGAAGCTCTTCAGGCCCGAATTCTTGAACCGCATCGACGAGATCATCGTGTTCAAGTCGCTCACCGCTGAGCAAATCGCCCAAATCGTCGACCTCATGGTCGCCGACCTGCGCGAGCGCATGATCGCCCAGAACATGTCGATCAACCTGACGCCGGCTGCCACGGCGCTCATCGCGAAGGAGGGCACCGACACCACGTTCGGCGCGCGCCCTCTGCGCCGCGCCATCCAGCGCATGCTCGAGGACCCGCTGTCCGAGCAGATCCTCGAAGGCACGTGGCAGAGCGGCTCGATCGTCGACGTCGATGTCGACGAAGCGGGCAAGGAGCTTGTGTTCACTCAGGGGTCGGGCGCTATCCCCGAGCCGCGCAAACGCGACAGCATCGCACGCGATGCCGAGCTGCTGCTCACGAACTACGACCTGGGTCATGCCGGTCTGCCGAGCAAAACCGGCCCCGCAACGTCCGACGGCGCCGCGGACTAACGGCGAACCGCGGCGAGCGGGCAAGACGATTAGGTCGCGCAAGGCCGGGCACTAAGGTGCCCGGCTTTTTTGTCGCTGTAGCCAGATACGGATTCTGCCGTCTACCCAGCGGCAATCCGACAGTAGGCCGACAGTATCGATGCTAGAGACGCGGCGGTCGGTAGTGCTGGTGCGGGTCCTTTGGACCCTTAGACCCATTCGAGAATGCCCCGCTTGCCAAGTCGCTCGGTTTTGGTTGCTCTTTGTGGCTGCAAAATCCATGCGCATGGTGACTTTTCGGGGGTTGTGCGCGAGTGTGGTGCCCCTTTCGCTTCCCGCGCGTCTTGGGCATGCGGCTTATCGCATCGTTTTCCCAGGTCGGGATAATTGGAGACAAGAGTGCTGCCTCCCGTTGGGGAAGGAAAGCGCGCACAACCCCCGAAAAGTCACCACAAAGCATCGTTTTCCTGCCACAGCGCTTGCCGCGGTGCGCTCAATCCGTCCTGCTCCTCTATCGAGGGCGGGAGTATAAATTTCACCCTCTTCTCACCGCGAAATTTATACTAATCGGCAGTTTTGGATAAATTTGAGGGGAGATAAGCGCAACGCGATTTCCCCTATCGTTCGGTTTCTGCTGCTCCCTTCCAACTTGTTGCAGGGAATGTTCCCGCTTGCGCGGGGGTTGCCGTAAAATAAACAACAAACTATGCGCTTGCCTTGCGCGCGGTGCCCGGTTCGCGTGGCGCGGCGGCGTTGCGGCCGCGCGGCAAGCTTCAAGAGAGGAAGGGCCTCATGCCGAAAACGATCGATCCCATCTACTCGCCCTCGGTGCTCGATGCTCCCGAGACGATGTTCGACGATCTCGACTTCGACGCGCTGTCCCAGACGGTAAGCGGGCTTCAGGGCGTCGTCGACCCCAAGCCGAAGACGGCGGCCATCATCCTTGCCGGCGGTTCGGGCGAACGCTTCGGCCACGAAGGCGGCAAGCAGCTCGTCGAAATCGCGGGGAAGCCCATTCTCACCTGGTCAGCCGAGGCGTTCGACGCGGTAGGCGATGTGGGGCTCATCGTCATCGTGTGCCCGGAGGACCGGCAGGAGGAATACCTCAACCGCGCCATCAACCCGTTCCCGTTCGTCACGCCTATCGTCGTCGCGCCCGCCGGCCCCTCGCGCCAGGAATCGGCGTTCTCGGGACTCGAATACGTCGGCGACGAGTACGAGTTCGTCGTGCTGCACGACGGCGCGCGCCCGCTCATCTCGCCCGAGCTTATCCTGCACACCATCAACACGTGCAAAGGCAACATCGACTGCGACGGCGTCATTGTGGGGCATCCGGCGGTCGACACGCTCAAGATCGTCGAGGACGGCGTCATCATGGGAACGCCCGACCGCCGCGTTTTCTGGGATGCGCAAACGCCCCAAGTCTTCCGCACGGGAATCTACCGCCGCGCTCATGCGAGCGCGCTGTCCGACGGTTTCGTCGGCACCGACGACTCCTCGCTCATCGAGCGTTTGGGAGGCAAGGTGCTCGTCGTCGAGGGCAAACGCAACAACATCAAGCTTACCGTCCCCGAAGACTACATGATGCTCGCGGCGGCCGTTCGCGCGCTTTACCTGAAGCAGCCCGAGGAGTAGCCCTATGGACCCTAAGGATTTGCGAATCGGCCAGGGCGTGGACGTCCATGCCTTCGCGGAAGGGCGCAAGCTCATCTTGGGCGGGGTCGACATTCCCCACACGAAGGGGCTGCTCGGACACTCCGACGCCGACGTGCTCGCGCATGCGGTCGCCGACGCGCTTCTGGGCGGCATTCGCGGCGGCGACATCGGCAAGCTGTTCCCCGACACCGACCCGGCCTACGAGGGCGCGGATTCCCTTAAGCTGCTCGCAGCGGTCGCCGATCTTGTGCGCGAACGCGGCTACGACATCATCGACGTCGACAGCGTCATCGCCGCCCAGGCCCCGAAGCTTTCCCCGTACCGCGACCAGATGCGCGAGAACCTCGCCCGTGCGATGGGCATTCCCGTAGAGAGCGTCGGTGTGAAGGCCACCACCACCGAGCACTTGGGCTTCGAGGGCCGTGAAGAGGGAATATCGGCCACCGCGGTATGCCTTCTCGCTCGATGTAGGAAGTAATTTTGCTACAATCCGACATCGAACAGAGGGGTAACTCATGAACATCTTCAAGACGATCGCCGAAGACGTTCGGGCGGTGAAAGAGCGCGACCCGGCCGCGCAAAGCTCGTTCGTCATCTGGCTTACCTATCCGGGCCTGCACGCGCGCTGGTCGCACGTGGTCGAGCATTGGCTGTGGAACCGCGGACTAAAAAGCCTTGCGCGCATATCGTCCCAGTTCACACGCTTTATGACGGGCGTGGAAATCCACCCGGGCGCGCAAATCGGACGACGGTTCTTCATCGATCACGCCATGGGCGTCATCATCGGCGAGACCACCATCATCGGCGACGATTGCACGCTTTACCAGGGCGTCACGCTCGGCGGCACCGGAAACGAAACGGGCAAGCGCCACCCGACGCTCGGCAACAACGTGATCGTCGGCGTCGGCGCGGCGGTGCTCGGCAACATCACGATCGGCGATAACTCCAAGATAGGCGGCGGCGCCGTGGCGGTGAAGGACGTGCCGCCCAACTGCACGGTCGTCGGCATTCCCGGCCGCATCGTCAAGCGCGACGGCAAGCGCGTCACCTGCGAAAAGTCCGACGCGGCCAAGCGCATGGAGAACCTGCCCGACATCGTCGAGGAACAGCATCGCTCGAACTGCGCGCGCATCGACCACCTCGAGGCGCAGATCGCCGCGCTCCGCGATGAAGTGTGTCCCGAGTTCAAGCGCGCCATCGCCGACGTGCCGCCGGTCGACGTTCCCGAAGAAGAAGACTAACGCACGCTCCAAACGGGCGTGCGTGAAAGGGAAGCGCGCGGGTCGGCCCCGAAACGGCCCGGGGCGTCTCCCCTGATCGACCTTAGGGCTGATCGAAACCAAAACGAGAGAGAAACGACAGAGAGACTTCCATGATCAAGCTTTACGATACCAAGCTGCGCCGCAAGGTCGAGTTCGAGCCGAAGGAGCCCGGCAAGATCAGCATGTACGTGTGCGGTCCCACCGTGTACAACCGCATCCACATCGGCAATGCGCGCACGTTCATCAGCTTCGACGTCATCCGCCGCTACCTTATGTGGCGCGGCTTCGACGTCACGTTCGTCCAAAACGTCACCGACGTCGACGACAAGATCATCAAGCGTGCCGATGAAGAAGGGAGAAGCGCTGCCGAGGTCGCGGCGGAATACACCCAGGCGTTCATCGACGACATGCATGCCGCAGGCGTGCTCGATCCCGATGTGCGCCCCCGCGCAACGGGCGAGATCCCCGAGATGATCGAGCTCGTGCAAGAACTCATCGACGGCGGGCACGCGTACGAGGTCGAAGGCGACGTGTACTTCAGCGTGCGCTCGTACCCCGCCTACGGCGAGCTTTCGGGCCGCAACATCGACGAGATGGAGTCGGGGCACCGCGAGCTGCGCGCCGATGGGCAGGGCCTCGAAGCCCGCAAGAAGGACCCGCTCGACTTCGCGCTGTGGAAGGCCGCGAAGCCCGGCGAGCCCTCGTGGGATTCCCCGTGGGGCCCGGGTCGCCCCGGCTGGCACATCGAGTGCTCGGCCATGTCGCGCAAGTACCTGGGGCTTCCCTTCGATATCCACGGCGGCGGCGCCGACCTCGTGTTCCCGCATCACGAAAACGAGCGCGCCCAGAGCGAGGCGGCGTGCGGCTGCACGTTCGCGCGCCATTGGATGCACTCGGGCATGCTCCAGATCGCGAATGCGAAGACGGGCGAAGTCGAGAAGATGTCGAAGTCGCTCAACAACTTCCTGCTGCTGCACGAAGCGCTCGACGTCGTCCGCCCGGAAACGCTGCGCATGCTCATGCTGCAGACGCACTACCGCAGTCCGCTCGTGTTCGGCGACGCGCGCCTGGCCGAGGCCGATGCGGCGCTCGTTCGCATCGAGAACGCGGTGTCGAACCTCGAATGGCTGCTCGCGTCTGCGACGGCCGAAGGCGACGCCGTGCTCGACGCGCAGGCCATCTCCGACGCGGCCCGCACCGCGCGCGAGGCGTTCGTCGAGGCGATGGACGACGACTTCAACGCGCCTGCGGCCCTGGGCGCCGTGTTCACGCTCGTGGGCGATGTGAACACGCTCGTGGCTGGGAAGGAGCCCGTCGCCGCCGACGTGCCTGCGCTTATCGCCGCCCGCGACGCGATCGTCGAGCTCATGGGCGTCTTCGGCATCGACGTCATGGCGCTTGCCTCCGACGAGGGCGACTCCTACCCGGCCGAGGTCGTGCCGCTTGCCGCCGAGCTTGCCGGCTACGAGGGCGAAAACGCCGCCGAAGCGGTCGACGCCCTGCTCGCCGCGCGCACGGAAGCCCGCGCCTCGAAGGACTGGGCGCGCGCGGACGCCGTTCGCGATGGCATGGCGGCCCTCGGCTTCACCATCAAGGACACGCCTCAGGGCCCCCAGGTGACGCTGGCTTAGGGCTTTCGGGCTTATCCGTACTCGTTTGCGGGGCGCTCCGGCGTGTGCCGGGGCGCCCCTTTCCACCTTCGCAGGGAGCGTGATCTCGTGACCACCCAACGGAATATGGAGCTTTTGGCGCCCGCCGGCGGCATGGAGCAGCTGCGCGCTGCCGTGCGCTTCGGGGCCGACGCGGTCTATCTCGCGTCGGACCGTTTCGGCATGCGCGCCCGCGCCGCGAACTTCAAGTTGGACGACATTCCCGAAGCGGTCGCCATCGCGCATGCGGCGGGAGCGAAGGTGCACGTCACTGCGAACATACTCATGGGACAGTCCGACCTGCCCGACCTGCCCGATTATTTTCGCGCGCTCGATGCGGCCGGGGTCGATGCATTCATCATCGGCGACTTGGGGGCGGCCTCGATCGCGCGGCGCGTGGCCCCGCGCGTCGACCTGCACGTGAGCACGCAGGCGAGCGTCGCGAATGCCGAGGCGGCGCGCGTGTGGCACGGCCTGGGCGCTGCGCGCGTGGTGTGCGCGCGGGAAATGTCGCTCGACGACATCGCCCGCATGCGCGAGGACATGCCCGCCGACATGGAACTCGAGGTGTTCGTGCACGGCGCCATGTGCATGGCCGTGTCGGGCCGCTGCCTCATCAGCTCGTACCTTACGGGGCGCTCGGGCAATCGGGGCCACTGCACGCAGCCGTGCCGCTGGAGCTACACGCTTGAAGAGGAAAAACGCCCCGGCGAGCATTTCCCCATCGAAGAAGACGGCCGCGGCACCTTCATCATGAATGCGAAGGACTTGAACATGCTCGCGCACCTCGACGAGCTGCGCGCGGC
>CAKTSW010000038.1 GCA_934613165.1 uncultured Ellagibacter sp. | reverse complement strand
TCGTACTTGAACCTCAGATCGGTATGCATAAAGAAAGCCTCCCATTTCTCATGTCCAAGAAATGGGAGGCGGTTCACATCGGCGGCACAGGGGCTTTATGCTACTATGGTTCGGTTGCCGCGCCTTGCCTTTAGGGCGCGTGCCCGATGCGTATCCCTCCGAAGGAGTTAGAGTTGTTTGGCATAGGTGGATTCGAGCTATTCCTCATTCTGCTGTTCGGTTTTCTGATCTTCGGCCCCGACAAGCTTCCCGCAATGGCGAAGACGCTCGGCCGTGCGATCGCGAAGTTCCGCAACGCGCAGGAGGAAATGAACAAGGTCATCAAGGAAGAGAAGATCTTCGACCCTGACGCGGAGGACCCGTTCAAAAACCCGCTCGACGCGTTGTCGAAGATGGGCGACGCCGCGACGTCGGGCGCCAAGGAAGTGAAGACCCAGGCCGCCACCGTCGCCAACCAGGCGAAATCGGCCCAGGCCGAAAGCTTCTCCGAGCGCAAGGCCCGTTACGATCGTGAGCGCGCGGCCCGCAAGGAAGCCGAGAAGAAAGCCGCCGAGGAACAGGCCGCCAAGCAGGCCGTCGAGGCGACGAAGGCCCGTGCCGCGGCGTCGAACGCGAACGCGGGTGCGGCTGAGGGCTCGAAGGCGCCTTCAGCCGACGAGCTGTACGGCACTGTGTCTAAGCCTAAGGAAGGCTCGGCATCTGCCGAAACGCCTGCCGCCACGGAAGAGAAGGGGGAATAAGGTATGCCTATCGGTCCGGCGCGTATGCCCCTTTTCGACCACTTGGGTGAGCTGCGTATGCGCTTGGTGCGCATCGTCGTGGTGCTGCTCATCGCGGTGTGCGTGTTCTACATGGCGACGCCCACGCTTTCCGTCATCCTGTTCGCGCCTATTTCGGAGTTTCTGCCCGAAGGGTTCCAGCAGGGCATGTACACCACGCCGTTCGATGCGTTCGCTACGCGCTTCAAGCTGGCGTTCTGGGCGTCGATCGTGGCGTGCTCGCCCGTCATTCTGTGGCAGATCCTCGCGTTCTTCCTGCCGGCGTTGAAGCCGAAGGAGCGCAAGTGGTTCGTTCCCACGTTCGCGATCGCGGTCGTCCTGTTCATCTTCGGCACGCTGTTCTGCTACTTCATCATCTTGGACCCGGCGTTCCAGTGGCTCACCGACCAGGCGTACGGCATGAGCGCGCAGGTGCTGCCGCAGGCGTCGTCCTACCTTGACATCATCATCAAGTTCGAAATCGGCTTCGGTTTCGCCTTCGAGCTTCCGGTCATCGTGTTCTACCTGGTCATCTTCGACATCATCCCGTACAAGAAGATGCGTGGGCAGTGGCGGACCATCTACGTGGTGCTCATGGTGCTCTGCGCGATGATCACCCCGGACGCGAGCCCCGTCACCATGCTCCTCATGTTCGCGGCGCTCATCGTCTTGTACGAGCTGTCGCTTCTGCTTGCGCGCATCGTGCTCGCGAAGCGCATCAAGAAGCAGAACGCCGAGCTCGCCGCCGAGGAAGACGAGTAGCGCGTTTTCCCGTCCGATCGTTCCGTTAAGGCCACTCAAGTGCGAGTGGCCTTACTTGTACCGGGCGGGTTCTACTATGATGGTGAGACGAAACCACGGCGGCGCGGGGCCGTCTGCGATGGGAGGCATATGCACGAGCTGGGTATCATGACGGGCGTCTTGGACGCCGCCGAGAAGGCTGCGCGCGACGCGGGGGCGACCAAGCTTCTCAAGGTGAGCCTTTCGATCGGGGAGATGACCGAGGCGATCGAGGATGCGCTCGTCTTCGCATGGGAGGCGCTTACCGAAGACGACCCCTACGCGAAGGGCGCCGAGCTTTCCGTCAACATGATCAGGCCGAAGAGCCGTTGCCTCGATTGCGGCGCGGTGTTCGAGCATGATCGGTTCCATATGTTCTGCCCCGAATGCGACAGCTTCGCGCTCGAGCTTTTAGCCGGGCGCGAGCTGCAGATCGACTCGATCGAGGTCGACCTGCCGGACGACGAGGACGACGGAGACGCCGGCAGCAAGGCTGCTGCGAGCAACGAAGGTAATGAGGAGGAATCCCATGAAGATTGATATGAAGCAACCGATTCTCGACAAGAACGACGCGATCGCGCGCGAGCTGCGCGCCGAGTTCGCCAAGCACCACGTGTACGTGGTCGACCTTCTGGCAAGCCCGGGGTCGGGTAAGACCTCGACGATTTTGGCTACGATCGACGCGCTGCGCGACGAGTTCAACATCGCCGTCATCGAGGGCGACATCGCGAGCAGCGTTGACGCGGAGAAGATCAAGGCGCAGGGCATCGCCGCGGTCCAGATCAACACGGGCGGCGCGTGCCATCTGGAAAGCGCCATGATCAAGCGCGCGGTCGACGTGCTCGACCTCGAGCGGCTCGACCTCATCATCGTCGAGAACGTCGGCAACCTCGTGTGCCCGACCGACTTCGATCTGGGCGAGAACGCCAAGGTCATGATCCTGTCCGTGCCCGAAGGCGACGACAAGCCGCTGAAGTACCCCGGCGTCTTCCAGGTTTCCGAGGCCGTGATCCTGAACAAGGTCGACACGCTTCCCGTGTTCAACTTCGACCGCGAGGCGTTCGACGAGAGCGTCCACCAGCTGAACCATAAGGCGCCCATCTTCCCGATCGCGGCGACGAAGGGCGACGGCGTGGACGCATGGACCAGCTGGCTCGCCGATAGGATCCGCGCCATCCAGTAAGCGCTCGTTGGCAATGTGCTGGTAACAATTCGCTGGCATACTAGCCTCAGCGTTGAATCAAGCTGCGTGGAGGCGACCTTTGAGGAGGACCCATGAAGGCAGGCGACAAGTACAAGGCATGCGCTAAGGCGCTTAAGGCCTATGCGGAAAGCGCCGGTTTCACCGAGGCGGTGATTGGCCTTTCGGGCGGCATCGACTCGAGCGTGACCGCCGCCTTGTGCGTCGATGTGTTCGGGGCCGAAAACGTCCATGGGGTTCTCTTGCCGGGGCCGTATTCCACGTCGCATTCCATTGACGACGCCGTCGAGCTTGCCGAGAATCTCGGCATCGAGACGCATACCGTGACGATTTGCGAGCCTTTCGAGGCGTTCGAACAGGTCATCCGCAAAGCATACAAGGAGCCGCTTAAAGGACTTGCCGCCGAGAACACGCAGGCGCGCTGCCGCATGGTCGTCCTTATGGCGCTTTCGAACGCGCACGGTTGGATGCTCGTGAACACGGGCAACAAAAGCGAGGCGTGCATGGGCTACTCCACGCTCTACGGCGACACGGCCGGCGCGTTCGCGCCGCTCGGCGGGCTATACAAGACCGACGTGTACGCTGTCGGCCGTTGGCGCAACGAGCAGGTCGAACATGCGGGTGGTGTGGCCCCCATCCCCGAAAACGTCTTCGTGAAGCCGCCGAGCGCCGAGCTTTCCCCGGGGCAAAGGGACGAGGCTTCCATGGGCGTCGACTACGCGGCGCTCGACAAGCTGCTTATCGCGGTGCTCGAGCACGGCGACGCTGCCGAGGACGCCGCGGCCAAGGCCGGGCTTTCCGCGGGGCATGCGGCCGAGATTCTTTCGCGTGTGGATTCGTATGCGTTCAAGCGCGCCATGGAACCGCCTTTTCCCGACGCGAAGTTCTACGAATAGGGAGCTTGCGGGTACTTGCGCGGATGCTCGGCGCGCGAATCCCCCAAGCGGCCTATCAGCTTTTTCAAGCGACTTTTCGCCCTATGGAGCAACTTTTCTAAGCGACTTTCGAGTCGCCTCGCCGGATTCGGCGGATTTGGGCGTTGCAAAGGCGCGAAGCTAATCCCATTCCGCGATGTTCGCCATTCTTTCGACTCGCCATTCGAGCGATGCCTTGATGTGGGGCAGCCTTGCCGAAAGCGCCTCGTTTCTCGACAGGATGTCGCAGGCTTCGTCGATGAAGCCTGCGAGCGCGTTGCCGTCGAACCAGCTCATATCTTCCACGAGCAGCATTTGCTTTGCGGGGCTTGCGTAGAACTGCTTGCTTTCGAAGCTGTGCTCGCCGGCGGCAAGCACCGACGTGGGAACGTCGCACCAAAGCGACGATCCCGAATCGAATATCGGCGCCGGACGACATTCGAGCGTTTCGACGAATAGTTTTCTATCGCGCAGCAAATGGAAAACTATTCGTTTTGACGAACGGTTTTGAGTTCGGGCGTCACGTTTTCGATGTCTATGCGAAATGCGCGTGGCTCTGTTTTCTCTCGGTATGATATGGTTAACTTTAAAGTGGATTAATTGCGACCGCCATTCCCGAATCCCGTGCTGCATCGCCATGATTGCGCATTGGGGCAATGTCGTTTTGGGCTATTCGGCGGGGGAGATACTTATCGTACGGCGTTTTCTGCGGCAAACAATCGCGTCGCGCAGCGTGGATACGGGCGACTCGAAGAGAGACGATAGGCAGGTATGTTGTGAGCGAGCGGATAATCGAGGCCGAGCAGGCTTTGACCGAAGACCAACCGAGGCGAAGCGACTCGAAGATGAGTCACGGCCTTTGGGCTGCGGGCGGGTTTCTCTTCTTCGCGCTGGGCATGGTGGGCGTTGTTTTGCCCATCTTGCCCACAACGCCGTTCATCCTGGTTGCGGCTTTCTGCTTCGCGCGCAGTTCGGCCAGGCTGAACACATGGTTCAAGGGAACCAAGGTGTACAAGCGGGTGCTCGAGGGCTACGTGACCAAACGCTCCATGACCATGAAGGCGAAGCTTTCCATCCTCGTTCCCGTCACCATCCTGCTCGCCATCGGGTTCGCCCTCATGGGGCGCGTGCCCGTAGGCCGCATCGTGCTCGCCATCGTGTGGGTCGCGCATATCGTCTACTTCGGCTTCGCAGTGAAGACGGATAGGGGGCAATAAACTTTTTCAAGCGACTTTTTCCCGCGAAGTGCAACTTTTCCCAGCGACTTTTGTCCAGAGGGGGGTTTCAAGGGGGATTGCCCCCTGACTCTCTCGGCCAAGATCCTCGCTCTTCACTGTCGAGCCGGAATTTTTATTCCATTCAAGTTACAAATTGAATAAAAAATTGAATTTGTAGTATCGATGTAATAAATTTCAAATTACAAAGAGTTTATTACATCGATGTACGGAAGAGGTGAGTTTCGTCGTGCGAAATGAGTTCTTGCGCAACCGCGAAATCTACCTGGATAAACTAGTCGCATTTCAGGATACCGAAATGATTAAAGTTATCACGGGAATCCGTCGATGCGGAAAATCGAGCCTGATGAAGCTCATGGCGAAGCATCTAAGGGAAACGGGCGTCGGCTCCAACCAAATCATCGAGATGAACTTCGAATCCATGAGGTTTTCCGAAATGGACGTTCGGGAGTTTTACGAGTACGTGAGGGCGCGTGTCCATCCGGAGAAACGAACATATCTTTTCTTCGACGAGGTACAGAAAGTTTCGAGCTGGGAAAACGCGGTCAATTCGTTTCGGGTTGACTTTGATTGCGATATCTACCTTACGGGGTCCAATGCCCATTTGCTTTCAAGCGAATTGTCGACCTATCTTTCTGGTCGGTACGTCGAAATCAAAGTACTGCCGCTCTCGTTCAGGGAGTTCATTGACTTCCATGGCTATTCACTTGTGGAACGGTCGTCTCTTGTGGGGGGCAATCGGAAAGCCGCAGTCGACGCCGATGGAAATGCGTATGATTTGCGCGAGCTCTTCGAGGCATACGCTCGTTTCGGCGGCATGCCCATGCTTGCCGATGTGGGGCTTGAAGTCGATCGCGTTATGGCTACACTGGACGGCGTATATTCCGCGGTGGTCGTAAGGGATATTCTCGAGCGCGAAAAACAAAAGAACACCCGCGCAATCACCGATCCCGTGCTGCTGCGTAAGATCGTCATGTTCCTGGCCGACAATATCGGCAGCAACGTTTCCGCCACCTCGATTGGAAACACTTTGGTAAACGAAGGCCTTCTTAAGTCCGGCTCGCGTAAATCAAAGCCCGCAGTGCAAACGATTCAAGCGTATATTCGGGCCCTCACTGAATCCTATATCTTTTACGAGATTAAGCGATTCGATATCAAAGGGAAGGAATACCTACGTACTCTAAGTAAGTATTACATCGTTGACGTGGGAATTCGCAATTATCTACTAGGGTTTCGGGACGGCGATAGCGGTCATATCCTTGAAAACATCGTCTATTTCGAACTGCTGCGTCGGGGATACGACGTGGCGATCGGCAAGATCGGTAGTCAAGAGATCGATTTCATTGCCACGAAGGCGAACGAGAAGAAGTACATACAGGTTACGGAATCGATGAATGCGCCCGAAACGCGCGAGCGTGAGCTTTCTCCTCTGCGTAAGATCCGGGACAACTACGAGAAAATCGTTGTTGCGCTCGAATGCGATCTTGCTCAAACCCAAGACGGAATAAGAATCGTAAAGGCAATCGATTTTCTTTTGGACTGAATTGCCTGGTTGCGCGAACGAGAAATGTAACGGCAAAGCGTGTGAAGGCTGCCCGCAACAGGTTCCTGCGCCTTTTTCCGTGCGTGGTACAATATCCAATTGCCTTGCCGGGCGCCCCGGCGGGCATGTGAAAACCCGGCGACACGGCATCATTCGCCCGACTCGCCATGGAAAGAAGGATGACACGATGTCAAAGGGAACCTATTCGTTCACCACCCCTATCTACTATGTGAATGCCGCCCCTCACCTGGGCACCGCCTACACGACGGTCGCGGCCGACACGGTTGCCCGCTACCAGCGCATGAACGGCTACGACGTGGCGTTCGTCACCGGCATGGACGAGCACGGCCAGAAGGTGGCCGACACGGCGGCCGGCAAGGGGATGTCCCCTCAGGAATGGTGCGACTCGATGGAGCCGGCGTTCCGCGACGTATGGGATCTGCTTGACATCACCTACACCGACTTCGTGCGCACGACCGAGCCGCGCCACGCCCGCACCGTGCAGAAGTTCTGGCAAGACCTCTACGACAAGGGCTACTGCTACAAGGGCTCCTACGAGGGTTGGTACTGCGTGCACGAGGAAACCTACTACGCCGAAAGCGATCTGGAAAAGAACGAGGACGGCGTCTTCGTGTGCCCCGACTGCAAGCGCCCTGTTGAGCGCGCGAGCGGGGAGGAGAACTGGTTCTTCAAGCTGTCCGAATTCCAGGAGCCGCTGCTCAAGTTCTACGACGAGCACCCCGAATTCATCCGCCCCGAAACGCGCAAGAACGAGATCGTCTCGTTCGTGAAAAGCGGGCTGAAAGACCTTTCCATCAGCCGATCCACCTTCGACTGGGGCGTTCCCATGCCGTTCGACGAGGGGCACGTGGCCTACGTGTGGGCCGACGCGCTGCTCGCGTACCTCACGGGCATCGGCTACGGCGACGAAGGCGAGCGCAAGGGCGAGTTCGAGCGCCGCTGGCCCATGCAGTACCACTTCGTGGGCAAGGACATCACGCGTTTCCACTGCGTCATCTGGCCGGCGATGCTCATGGCCGCCGGGCTGCCGATTCCCCATACCGTCTTCGGCCACGGCTTCCTGCTCACCAAGGGCGAGAAGATGTCGAAGTCGAAGGGCAACGGCATGAAGCCCGCAGACCTCGTGAAGATCTTCGGCGTCGACGCGTACCGCTACTACTTCATGTCCGACGTGCAGTTTGGCCACGATGGCAACATCTCGATGGAGCGCATGGTCCAGGTGTACAACGCCGATCTGGCCAACACCTGGGGAAACCTGTGCAGCCGCGTGTTCAACATGACCAAGAAGTACTTCGAGGGCAAGGTTCCCGCCGTTCCCGCCGACGCCGCTAGCCGCGTTGCGAACCCGATGCTCCCGATCGTTCAGGAGCTCTACGCCGAATACGACGCATGTCTTGGCAAGGTCGATTTCACCGGTGCCGCTGCCGCCGTGCAGAAGCTCGCGAGCCGCGTGAACCTCTACGTCGAGGAAAGCGCGCCGTGGAACCTCGCCAAGAAGGAGGAGACCCAGGGCGATCTGGCCGCCGTCATCTACAACGCGCTCGAGGCCATCCGCATCATCGCGCTGTACATGGCGCCGTTCATGCCGAACACGTCCGCCGAGGTCTTCCGTCGTCTGTCACTCGGCGACATCACGGCTTGCACCGACATCGAGGCGGCCACCGCATGGGGCCAGCTTCCGGCCGGAAACGAGGTCACCGTGGGCGACCCGCTGTTCCCGCGCCTCGACATGGACGAAATCGACCTGGACGCCGAATAGCACATGCCCGAGCAAAACGACATAACCGAGCCGGAATTCTTCGACAGCCTGTTCCGCAAGCAGAAGAAGAACGGCGAATGGAAGATCGTCGACGCGCCCGATCTGGGCGTCGTCGCGGTCGACGCGCACTGCCACCTGCAGTACCAGAAGAACCCGGGGCTCGCGCTCGCGCGCGCGGGCCTTTCAGGGGTCGCTTTCCTGTGCACGGTGGTCGACGTGTTCGAAGACGGCATGACCACCTTCGAGAAGCTTAAAAGCTGGAATCACGAAGCCGCGCTTTCCATGCAGCGGATGTTCAGCCGGTGTTGAGGCCAACCCTCTCCGCGCGTGCCGCGGATGCGCATAGCAGCTGGCCTTCACCCGCATAACGCCAAGCACTGGGGCCCCGAAACGGAGGCGCGCCTGCGCGAGGTCCTGCACGACAAGCGCGTGTCGTGTCTGGGCGAAATCGGGCTCGACTACCATTACGACCTGTCGCCGCGCGACGATCAGGAACGCGCCTTCCGTGCCCAGGTGCGTATTGCGAAGGAAGCCGGCCTTCCCGTGATGCTGCACGTTCGCGAGGCGCACGACGACGCATTTGCCATCATGCAGGACGAGGGGTGGCCCGAGGCGGGGTGCGTCCTGCATTGTTTCACCAACGACTGGGACACGCTTGCGC
>CAKTSW010000037.1 GCA_934613165.1 uncultured Ellagibacter sp. | reverse complement strand
TTCTGCGACGCGCTCATCGACCGCACGCGCGCGCCCTACGACATCGCCGCGATGCGCCGCGAGGGCATGTTCCCGGCGGTGTTCCTCGGTGCGGCGGAATCGCTTCGCGAAAACGAGCCCGAGGCGGTCGCGTTTCTGCAGGAAGAGTTCCTAAAGCGCAACGTCGCTTTGCCAAGCTCGCTCGCGCAGAACGTGCCCACCCTTGCGAGCGAAGCGGAACGCCTGGTCATCGACCTGCTGTGCGGAGGAACCGAGAAATGAAGCCTTATCTCGAGCATATAAAGATGACGAGCTTCGGCGCGTTTTCCAACCGGGCGATCGGTCCTTTCGCGCCGGGGCTCAACGTGGTATACGGTCCGAACGAGGCCGGCAAGACCACCACGGCCTCGTTCGTGCGCGGCGTGCTGTTCGGATGGGAAGAGGCGCGCGGCTCGCGCAACACCTACAAGCCCGAGGCGGCCGAGCGCGCAGGCTCGCTTTTCTTCGCCGACGGCGAGGGCGGCGAGGTCGAGCTTTCGCGCGCGCGCAACGCCGACGGCCTTAAGGGGCCCGCCGAGCTCGTCGACGACATCGACCGCGAGACGTTCTCGACCATGTTCTCGCTTACGAGCGACGAGCTGCGCCGCCTCCACAACACGACCGACGTGACGGCGCGCCTGCTCACGGCCGGGTCCGGCACGGGAACGTCTCCCGCGCGCGCGCTTTCCGCCGTGCAGGGCAAGCTCGCCGAATGCACCTCGCGCGCGTCGGGCGCCGAGAATTCGCTTGTCAACCTGGGGCGCGAACGCAACGCGCTCAAGGAGCAAGTGGCGCAGGCGACGAAGGAAGCCGAGCAGCTGCGCCGCAAGGACCAGGAGTTCACCGAGCTCACGCCCCAACGCGACGAGCTCGCGAAGCGCCTGTCGAAGCTGAACGCGCGCATCGAGGAGCTCACGGCGTGCCGCGCGCGCTTGGAGAAGCTCGAGTCGGAGCGCGACGAATTGACCGAATCTCGCGCGAGCCTCGCGGAGGAAGAGGCGCAGGCGGCGGCCAACGCGCGCAGGAGGCGCAAGACCGCCCCGCGCGAGCTCATGAGCCTGACCGCGGCCGAGGACCGCGAGCTGCGCGACAGGATCGACTCGCTTTCCGAAGGCGAGAGCAAACTTTCGCATGCGGCCGACCTGGCGAAGACGAACTACAGCAACTCGAACGCCGCCTACGAGGCGCGGCTCGAAGCGCCCGACGCGCGCGACGTCGAGATTCGCGCGCGCCACCAGCGCACGGCGCAGATCGGGCTGTCGGTGCTGCTGCCGCTGCTCTTCCTGTGTTGCGGGCTGCCGCTCACCATCCACGGCCGCGAGATATCGAGCCTGTCGTTCACGGCGCTCGGCCTGGGCCTTATCGCCATGTCGGTGATCCTTGCGGCGGGCGCCCTGTTCATGCTGCTGCGCCCGACCAAGGTCGACGAGGGCCGCAGCGCGAGCCTGCAGGGCGCGCAGTGGGTCATGCTGAAGGACCGCAAGAAGTACGAGTCGTGCGTGGCCGAGCAGGAGGCGTTCGGCGAGGAAGTGCGCGTTTACCTGGCCGAACACGGTTTGGGCGAAGCGGGGTCGTCGCTTCGTCGTGCGCGCACGCTGCTCGACGAGGCGAAAGACGCCCGCAGCGAGGTCGCGCTTCTCACGCAGCGCCGGCAGGCGGTTTCGGCGCGTCTGGCGCAGGTCGACGAGAGGATCGCCCACAACGCCGAGCAGATCGACGCCCTCTACGCGCAGGCGCACCTTACGGGCGAGCGTGCGACGCTCGCCGAACTCGACGCGAAGATCGCGCGCAAAAGCGACCAGCGCGACGGCGTCATGGAGGCATCCGAGAAGGTGAATCGCACCTATGGCGAGCTCAAGCAGGAGCTTTCCTCTGCCCGCGGCGAGCATACGCTCGACGAGCTCAAGCTTCGCTACCAACAGGTGCGCACGCGCTACGACGAGGCGGTGCAGAACCTCGCGCGCCTGCTTTTGGCCCGTCGCATGCTGGAAGCCGCCATCGCGGCGTGGGAAAGCAAGAGCCAGCCTGAGGTGTACGCGCGGGCGAGCAAGCTCATGTCGCTTATGACCGACGGCCGCTGGATCCGCGTGTTCATGACGCCGGAGGGGCATTTGCGCGTGGCCGACGCGGTGCGCAACGAACGCGACCCGATCCATCTGTCGCTCGGCACGTGCCAGCAGCTCTACCTGAGCCTGCGCATAGCGCTTCTGCTCGCCGCCGACAACGTGGGGCGCGCCATCCCCATCCTGGCCGACGACATCCTCGTGAACTTCGACGCGCGCCGCCGCCTCGGGGCTGCGCGTGCGCTTTCCGAGCTTTCGCGGGAACGCCAGGTCATCGTGTTCACCTGCCACGAAGAGGTCGTCTCCGTTCTACGCCAAGTTGATGACGCTGCCCGCGTCATCGAGCTTGCGTCATAGCTTTCACGTATAATGCAGAGGTTGCAAAACGATTGCCAACAGGCCTCGCCCTCGCGAGGCGGCGAAAGGATGAATGCTCATGCCCAGTACAGTTCTCGTCGGGGCCCAGTGGGGCGACGAAGGCAAGGGTAAGATCACCGACCTCATTGCGAGCGGCTACGACTACGTTGTGCGCTACCAAGGCGGCAACAACGCAGGTCATACCGTTATCCATGGCGACAAGAAGCTGGCGCTTCACCTTATGCCGTCGGGCGTCATGTACGAAAACGCCATTCCCGTCATCGGCAACGGCGTGGTCGTCGACCCGGGCGTGCTCGTGAAGGAAATGGCCATGCTCCAGGCCGAGGGCATCTCGTGCAAGAATCTGAAGATCAGCTGCGACGCGCACGTCATCATGCCGTGGCACAAGGATCTCGACGGCGCGGACGAAAAGAGCCTGGGCGACCACAAGATCGGCACCACCAAGCGCGGCATCGGCCCGTGCTATCAGGACAAAGTCGCCCGCAAGGGCATCCGCATCCAGGATTTGTTCGACGAGAAGATCTTCCGCCTGAAGGTCGAAACGGCCTTGAAGCAGAAGAATCCCGTGCTCAGCAAGATCTACGGGCTGCACACCTACACGGTCGAGGAAATCTGCGAGGAGTACCTGCCCTATGCGCGCATCCTCAAGCCCTACATGGCCGAAACCGCGCACATGCTGAACGTCGCGCTGCGCGAGGGCAAGTCCATCCTGTTCGAGGGCGCGCAGGGCACCCTGCTCGACATCGATCACGGCACATACCCTTACGTCACCTCCTCGTCGTGCTGCGCGGGCGGCGCGGCCACCGGATCGGGCATCGGCCCGGTCAACATCGACCGCGTGCTCGGCATCGAGAAGGCCTACGTGACGCGCGTCGGAGGCGGCCCGTTCCCCACCGAGCAGCGCTTTCCCGAAGACGGCGGCGAAGGCGAAGAGGCCGAAATCGGCGAGAAGCTGTGCCAGGTCGGCCACGAGTTCGGCGTGACCACGGGGCGCAAGCGCCGCTGCGGCTGGTTCGACGCGGTGATTGCGCGCTACGCGGCCGACGTGAACGGCCTTACCGACGTCGCGCTCACCAAGCTCGACGTGCTTTCCGCGTTCGACACCATCAAGGTGTGCGTCGCCTACGAATGCGACGGCAAGCGCTACGACTACTTCCCCATGCAGCAGAGCGTGCTGTTCCATGCCAAGCCGATCTACGAGGAGCTTCCCGGCTGGAAGGGTGAGGACATCACGGCGTGCAAGTCGTTCGACGAGCTGCCCGAAAACGCGCAGAAGTACGTGGAGCACTTGGAAGAGATCACCGGCGTGAAGATCTCCATCGTCGCGGTCGGCCCCGATCGCGACCAGACGATCATGCGCGGCTGGTAGGTTGGTTTCGGCGGCCTGACGGCCGCCGAAAGCTGTCGACGCTGCGCGGGGTTCTGGCGGCGCGGATGCGCGCTCCAAAGATTTCTCGCGTACTTAAAAGTACGCGTCGAAATCTTTTCGCTCGCCCCGCATCCGCCAGAACCCCGCTCGCTGACTTTTCGGCGACCTGTGGTTCGATGGGGTTGACCTGTGGCTCGAGGGGGTTGACCTGCGGCTCGACTTTTATGCACCTTCTTTTCTAACCTGGGAGAAAGGGTTTGTCGTGAACATTTTGGTACTTGGCAGCGGCGGGCGCGAGCACGCGATGGCGTGGGCGCTTTCCAAATCCCCCCGATGCGACGAGCTGTTCGTGGCTCCGGGCAACGGCGGCACGGCGGCGGTCGCGACCAACGTCTCGGACGTCGACATGATGGACGGCGCCTCGGTGCTCGCCTTCGTGAAGTCCCACAACGTCGAGCTCGTGGCGATCGGGCCTGAGGCCCCGCTCGTCGCCGGCGTGGCCGACTACCTGCGCGACGCGGGTGTGGCCGTGTTCGGCCCCGACGCGGCGGGCGCCCTGCTTGAAGGGAGCAAGGCGCACAGCAAGGCGTTCATGGCCGAAAACGACATCCCCACGGCGAAGTACGCCACCTTCGACGCATGCGAGCCTGCGCTCGCCTATGTGCGCGAACAGGGAGCTCCCATCGTGGTGAAAGCCGACGGGCTCGCTGCCGGCAAGGGCGTCGTCGTCGCGGCGACGGTGGAAGAAGCTGAAGCGGCCGTTCGCGCGTGCTTCGAGGGCGCCTTCGGCGACGCCGGCAAGACCGTCCTCATCGAGGAGTGCATGACCGGCCCCGAGTGCTCGCTGCTCGCATTCGTCACGAACGGCAAGGCGTTCCCCATGGCCCCGGCGCAGGACCACAAGCGCGCCTTCGACGGCGACGAGGGCCCGAACACCGGCGGCATGGGCGTGTATTCCCCCGTGCCCATCGTCACCGACGACGAGATGGCTTCCATGGTCGCCATCATGGACAAGGCTGCGGCGGCGACGGCCGCGAAAGACGGCGCGCGCGATTACCGCGGCGTGCTCTACGGCGGCTTCATGCTGACGCCCGAAGGCCCCAAGATCGTCGAATTCAACGTGCGTTTCGGCGATCCGGAAACCCAGGTCGTGCTGCCGCGCCTGAAGACCGACCTGGTCGACGTCATGTGCGCGGTCGCCTCCGGCGACGACGGCGCCATCGACCTCGAATGGGCCGACGAGTGGGCGGTATGCGTCGTCCTCGCGAGCGCGGGGTACCCCGGCGCGTACGAAAAGGGCAAGGTCATCGCCGGCATCGAAAAGGCCGAGGCGCTCGAAGGCGTGTCGGTGTTCCATGCGGGCACCGCGCACAACGACGCGGGCGAGCTCGTCACGGCGGGCGGGCGCGTGCTCAACGTGGTGGCGCTCGGCGCGACCTTCGACGAGGCGCGCAACCGTGCGTACGCCGCATGCGACCTCATCGACTTCGAGGGGAAGCAGTTCCGCACCGACATCGGCGCGAAGGCCGCGCGCGGCCGTTCCGCTTGGGAATAGGTCGCCCCGTTCGCTTGTCCGGGGTGGACGAAGGGTCGGCGGTTCGTTAGCATGCGTGGCTGCAACGAACGCGAAAACTTGCAAGAACGAAGGAAATTATGCTCTCTGAACGTATGCTGAGCACCGTGGTTCGCCAGTGCTCGAACCAATACCTGAAACTCGCTCCGACGAGCGACACCCATGTCGCGCCTCCGAAACCCGGGCAGCCGTACATGCTCTACATGCACGTGCCGTTCTGCGAGCGTTTGTGCCCGTACTGCTCGTTCAACCGCTTCCCGTTTCGGGAGGAGCGCGCGAAGCCGTACTTCGCGAACATGCGCAAAGAGATGCTGATGCTCAAGGACATGGGCTACGACTTCGAGAGCGTCTACATTGGCGGCGGCACGCCGACCATCATGATCGACGAGCTGTGCGAGACCATCGACCTTGCGCGCGAGACGTTTTCGATCAAGGAGGTGTCGTCGGAAACCAATCCGAACCACCTTATCCCGAGCTACCTTGACAAGCTGAAAGGGCGCGTCGATCGTTTGTCGGTGGGCGTGCAGAGCTTCGACGACGGCCTGCTCAAGCAGATGGACCGCTTCGACAAGTATGGCTGCGGCCAGGAAATCATGGAGCGCATCCAGGAGGCGAGCCCGTACTTCGTTTCCATGAACGCCGACATGATCTTCAATTTCCCCGCGCAAACGGAAGACATCCTCATCAACGACATTGAGCGCGTGGTGGAAAGCGGCGCGAGCCAGACGACGTTCTACCCGCTCATGGCGTCGCCGAGCGTGCAGAAGTCGCTCGCGCGCACCGTGGGCAAGGTGGACTACAAGCGCGAGCAGCGTTTCTACGAGATTATCTGCGACCTTTTGATCGGCGGCGACAAACCGCTGTTCGAAAACGGCAGCGCATGGACGTTCAACCGCCTGGGAACGGGTGCGGCGGGCGACGACGCCATGATCGACGAGTACGTGGTCGACTACGAGGAGTACCCGGCCATCGGGTCGGGCGGGATCACCTACCTCGGCGAGAACATGTACGTGAACACGTTCTCGGTCACGCAGTACAACGAGGCCATCGAAAGCGGCCGCATGTCCATCATGGGCAAGACCCACTTCGCGAAGCGCGACCGCATGCGCTACCGGTTCATGATGCAGCTGTTCGGTCTGCGCCTGGACAAGAAGAAGTTCAAGGAAGATTTCGGCTGCTCGGTCGAGCGGGGGCTTCCCGCGGAGATGGCCTTCATGACGGCGGCAGGGGCGTTCGCGACGAACAATGACGAGGAAATCACCCTCACCCCGAAGGGCCGCTACCTCATGGTGGTCATGATGCGCCAGTTCTTCATCGGCGTGAACAACCTGCGCGACCAGGCCCGCGCTGCCCTTCCCGGAGACGAGAAAGAACTTCTGTTCGGCTGCTAAGTTCCTGTGCAATCGCGTACAATGGTGCTACCGAGGGCGCCCTGGCATTCCCAGGGCGCCCTTTCTTTTGCGGGGCGGCTGTGCGGAGCCGGGGGCTTAGGGGCTCGGGTTCCTGGCCGGCCTGATGAGGCTCCTGGAGCCAGGATGGCGGAATCGGCCCTCTGAGGGCGGCGCGCGGTAAGGGGGCGCCAGGGTCGGCGCGGTAGGGAGGTGGCGTTCGTGGAGTTCGATGCGGCAGCCGGCGGGGTTGCCTCGCTGGCCGGGTGTGGGGCGCTTGCCCTGTTCGTGTTGATAGTCGCCGTTTCGAGCGTCGTCGACTTCCGTACGCGGAGGATCCCGAACGCGTGCGTCCTCGCTGGCGCCTGTTTGTGGGTTGCTGCCCGGGTTGTCCTCGGCGCGTGCTCGGGGTCGGTGTCCGCCGTTTTCGCCGAAGGGATGCCGCCATGGGGGCTGACCGCGCCTGACGGCATCGTAGGTGCTGCGGTGCTCGGAGGAGGCGTGCTGCTTGCCACGGTCGCCTTCGAGGCGCTTTCGGGGCGCGCCGCCATGGGAGGCGGGGACATCAAGCTGCTCGCCGTCGTGGGGCTGTTCCTCGGTTGGGAAAGAGGGCTTGCCTGCCTGTTTGCGGCATGCGTGGTTTCGGTTGCGGTAAGCTTCATGCGTCGGCTTGCGGGGTCGCCCGATGCGGCGACATTCCCCTTCGCTCCCGCCATCCTCGTGGGAATCGTCGCGGCCTTATTCCTTTAGGCGGCAAAAAGTTTTCTTATGGGCCGAAAAAGGCTCTTGACGAGACGGGTGCGATTCCGTATACTAACGTCTTGCGTCTGCTCAAACAAACCGTGTTTGCGAAAACAGATGCCGAATCCGGTCAGGTAGCTCAGTTGGTAGAGCAGTGGACTGAAAATCCGCGTGCCGAGGGTTCAAGTCCCCCCCTGACCACCATGAATTCAAAAGCCCCGCCTTAGCGGGGCTTTTTTATGTTTGCGAGATTTGAGGATGCTCGCGTTCTCCGCTATGAGCTTCGCCTTGCTTTACGCTGTGCGCGTTCTGGGACCGCAATCGTAGCCCATGCCCATGCCCATGCCTTCGCGTTCAATGGGCTTTTTGGCCCCGTGTCAGCCTACTTGCCTTCCGGTGTTCCGAATTGACGTTTTTTCCGGGAATTGAGCGCCAAAAGGGAGCTTGAAGGCGGCTTTGTCGATTGATAAGCATTAATCCATGCTTTCTTACTGGACAAATATCGTGAATGTGGGGTGTACGTTGACGACTAGGTGCTGTGGCGTCTGAAAACTCGGGAAAAACCGTCGATTTGGAACACCGCACCCCGATTTCACGTACGCGGGCATAGAAAAGCGCCCTCCAGAGGAGGGCGCTTTTGCGTGGAGAGCATTTGACGTAGGCCCGATTGCACCGGGCGCGGGCGGTTGCCAAGCGGCACCTTGCCCGCGGCGTTTACCCGAGCGGATTGCCGCCAGTCGGGTCGGGGGTGTCGGCTGGCGCTTCTTCGGGGTCGGTACGTGAATCGGAATACACCATATTCTCGGGGCGGAAGGGGTTCTCCTCGTCGGAAAGCCCCTCGGGTGCCTTGCCCGCTCCTTCCGCCGGCAAGTGCAGGATGGCGCGCAAGCTGTCCTCGTAAATCGAGTCGACCAAACGCCCGAACGCCAGATACGCCTCGTCCTTGTACTCGACGAGCGGGTCGCGGTGTCCGTACGCGCGAAGCCCGATGCCCGCCTTCACGCCCTCCATGTTGGTGAGGTGCGCAACCCAATGGGTGTCCATGGTCCGCAGCATGATCTGCGTGCAGAGCTCGGCCAACGGCGGGTTGCCGACAGCTTCGCGCTTCTCGTCAAATGCGCTCATCAGGTGCGTTCGAATGGCCTCGGCGAGAACGTCGGGGTCTTGGTCGCACTCGACGGCGCTCGCGTCGTAGCCCTCTTCGCCCGTCATCGACTCGACCCAGGCGTCGACGGTGTCGTAGTCCCAGTCCTCGGAAGGAATCTGTGCGGGGCAGTTCTCTTCAAGCAGGTTGTCGACCATGTCCTCGACGTACTCGTCCATGTTGTCGCACACGCTCTTGCCGTCCAAAATGGCGTTGCGCTC
>CAKTSW010000036.1 GCA_934613165.1 uncultured Ellagibacter sp. | reverse complement strand
GAATCCGGCGACTTCGACTACATCATCATCGAGGCGTCGGGCATCTGCGAGCCCATCCCCATCGCCTACATCATCTCCGATTTCTGCGACCAGACGAAAAACGACGGTGCGGCCCCGCTCGCCCTCGACAACATCGTCGCCGTCGTCGATTGCGCGCGCATGTACGACGAGTTCAGCGGAGGGCGCGACCTGCTTGAGGACGACATCGACGAGGACGACATCGAGAGCCTGCTCATCCAGCAGATCGAGTTCTGCTCGACGCTTATCCTCAACAAGGCCGATACGGTCACGCCCGAGCAGATGCGCGAGCTCAAGGCGATCGTCCGCAGCCTTCAGAAAGACGCGGTCATCGTCGAGGCGACGCGCGGTGGCGTACCGATGAGCGAGCTGCTCGACACGGGGCGCTTCGACTTCGAGAAAGCGTACAACTCCGCCGCATGGATCGACGCGATGGAGCACCCCGAGGAACACGACGACCCCGAAGTACTCGAATACGACATCGAGACCTTCATCTACAAGCGCCGCAAGCCGTTCGATCTGGACAAGCTCAACGCCTTCGCCGAGAACTGGCCGGAAAGCATCGTGCGCGCGAAGGGCATCATGTGGACGATCGAGCATCCCGACACCGCCTACGTGTTCGAGCAGGCCGGGCGCCAGATGACGATGGACGAGAGCAGCCTGTTCGTCGACGCTGCGACGGAAGACGAACGCAAGCAGGCCATTACCGAATACCCCGAGATCATGGAGGACTGGGACCCCGAAGTCGGCGACCGCATGAACAAGATCTGCTTCATCGGGCGTCATATGGACAAGGAAGCCCTCATCAAGGGGCTCGACGCCTGCCTCGTGGACTGGCAGAGGGAATAGGCCAGCCGGCCGGCAAACTGCCCGTTTGGTCCGAAGGCGGCGCCCGGTAAGGGTGCCGCCTTTTTTCACGCCCGAAACGCGCATGCCCCATACGCGCCCACGGCCCATGCGCACGCCCGGACGTCGCGCACGTCGAAGGCAACGCCTTTCTGCCAGCGGCGCAATCAAGCAGGTCAACAAAAAAACCGGCCCCCTTTCGGGAGCCGGTTTTCGTGATGATGATGGCTGTGATAAGCCTACTTCACAGCACCAACAGCCTTGAGCTGAAGATCGTACCACTCCAGCTTGGTGCGGTGCGTTTCCAGCAGTGCCGTCGCCTGGTCGTCGCTCTTGCCCTCGAGCCGAGCGATTTCCTCGCGAAGCTTCGCCGCCTTTGCGGTGATGTCGTCGACGTCGATGTCGTCGACGTTCTTGCCCATGCGGGCGAGAACCGACAGGTTGTTGTCGATCACCTGGGCGAATCCGCCGTACGTCACAAAGTAGCGCTTATCCTGACCCGCCTCGTCGAGCGTGAGCGTCAGCACACCGGGACGGTTCGTGCCGACGAACATCTCATGGCCGGCCATAACGCCGAAGTCGCCCTCACTGCCCGGGATCTGAGCGCACTCGATCTCCCCGTGGAACAACTCACGCGTCGGAATAGCCACCGTGCAACGGAACTTAGGCATTGGCTTCTTCCTTCGACTCGTTGTATGCAGCGTAGACCTCGTCGATGGAGCCCTTCAGACGGAAGAACTGCTCGGGGATGTCATCGCACTTGCCGTCAAGGATATCGGCGAAGGAACGGATGGTGTCCTCAAGCTTGACGTACTTGCCGTCGAGGCCCGTGAACTGCTTGGCGACGTGGAAGCACTGGCCGAAGAACTGCTGTGCCTTACGTGCGCGGTTAACGACGAGCTTCTGCTCCTCGGAAAGTTCGTCCATACCGAGAATGGCGATGATGTCCTGGAGGTCCTTGTAGTTCTGGAGAAGCTCCTGGATACCGACAGCCACGCGGTAGTGCTCCTCGCCGACGATCTGCGGGTCGAGAGCACGGGAGGTGGACTCCAGCGGGTCGACTGCCGGGTAGATGCCGAGCTCGGCGATGGAACGGGACAGAACGGTCTTCGCGTCGAGGTGCGTGAACGTCGTCGCCGGAGCCGGGTCGGTCAAGTCGTCAGCAGGGACGTAAACGGCCTGCACGGACGTGATGGAGCCGGTCGACGTGGACGTGATGCGCTCCTGCAGTGCGCCCATCTCGGTTGCCAGCGTCGGCTGATAGCCTACAGCGGACGGCATACGGCCGAGAAGTGCGGACACCTCGGAACCAGCCTGCGTGAAGCGGAAGATGTTGTCCACGAACAGAAGCACGTCCTGGCCCTGATCGCGGAAGTACTCGGCTTCGGTCAGGCCGGCCAGGCCGACGCGCAGACGCGCTCCCGGCGGCTCGTTCATCTGGCCGTAGACCAAGCAGGTCTTGTTGATAACGCCAGAGTCGCTCATCTCGAGGAAGAGGTCGGTACCCTCGCGGGTACGCTCGCCTACGCCGGTGAACACGGAGGTGCCGCCGTGCTCCTGAGCGAGGTTGTTGATGAGCTCCTGGATGATAACGGTCTTGCCAACGCCTGCGCCGCCGAACAGACCGGTCTTGCCGCCCTTGATGAACGGCTCGATCAGGTCGATCGCCTTGATGCCGGTCTCGAAGATCTCGGTCTTCGTGGACAGCTGATCGAATTCGGGAGCCGGACGGTGGATCGGCATGTAGCCGGTCACGTCGGGCATCGGCTTCTCGTCAACGGGCTCGCCCATAACGTTCCAGATGCGGCCGAGGGTCTCGTTGCCAACGGGCATCATGATCGGATGACCGGTGTCGAGAACTTCGAGGCCACGAACCAGACCGTCAGTCGAGCTCATAGCGACGGAGCGGACGAGGTTGCCAGGCAGGTGCGTTTCGACTTCGAGAACGACGTGCATGTCGCCCGCGAGCGTCTTCGCGTTCACCGTGAGGGCGTTGTAGATTCCCGGAATGGCGTCGGGCGGGAATTCCACGTCGACAACCGGGCCGACGATACGCACAATGCGACCGGTAGCGCCCTTGCTGGCCTCGAGCTCCTCTCTTGTAAGCAAATGTTCACTCATATTTAATCCTCCAAAGCCGCTGCGCCACCGACGATCTCGGAAATCTCGGTCGTAATGGCGCCCTGACGGACGCGGTTGTACAGTCTGGTCAACGTTTCGGCCATCTCGGTAGCGTTGTCGGTAGCCGACTTCATAGCGGTGCGACGAGCGCCCTGCTCCGCTGCGGCCGAATCGATCAGCGCGTAGTAGAACGTGTTGCGCAGGTACGCCACCATGAGCTGGTGCATAACGGTTGCGGCATCGGGCTCGAAATCGACATCGCCGGGAATCTTCTTCTCGTCGTCGCGATACTGCTCGAGAACGTCTTCCTCTTTCGGCTCGAGACCGAGGACGTCGGCAAAGCTCATCATGTTGATAGGCAGAACCTGTTGCGTGATGAGCGTTTGCTCGGCGCCGTTCTTGGCGTGATTGAAGACGATCGTTACTTCGTCGATCACGCCCTTCTCGCCACCGATGTGGTATCCGTCGCCGATGTAGGCGGAAATCTCCGCCGCCTCCTCGTAGGTCGGATCTGCGGACAGATCGCGGAACTCGAAGATCGGCTTGATGCCACGATAGGTGAAATAGCCGATGGCCTTCTTGCCACAAGCTATGACGTCAACCGAAATGCCCTGCTTCTCCTTAGCCTTGATGAGCTTCTCGGCTTCGCGCAGCACGTTGCTGTTGAAACCGCCCGCAAGCCCACGATCCGACGTGATCACTACGACAACAGCACGCTTGACCTCGTCATGCGTGACCAGCAACGGCTCGGAATCGAGCGGAGCGTACTTCGCCGTGCTGATCAGCATGTCCGAGATGCAGTTAGCCCACGGAAGCGCGTTGAACACGCGGTCGGTGGCGCGGCGGATCTTAGCCGCCGCGACCATCTCCATTGTGCGCGTAATCTGCTTCGTCGAGGTGACGGAGTTGATGCGCCTTTCTATGTCGTGAAGGTTGGGCATGTGCTACCTACCTTACACCGAAGGCGAAAACTGGGTCTTGAACGCCTCGATGGCGGCATTCAGCTCGGTCTTGGTCTCGTCGGTGAACTTCTTCTCGTTCTTGACGCTTTCCACGATAGCCGGCTTCGACGCGTGCAGGTACTCGATGAGCTCGCTGCGGAAGCGAACGACATCGGCGACCGGGATGTCGTCGAGGTAGCCGTTGCCGCCAGCGTAAATCGCGATGGCCTGGTCGTAGAACGACATCGGCACGTAACGACCCTGCTTCAGAAGCTCGGTCATGTGGGCACCGCGGTTGAGCTGGTCCTGCGTCGCCTTGTCGAGGTCGCTGCCGAACTGCGTGAACGCCTGCAGTTCGCGGTAAGCGGCCAGGTCGAGGCGAAGGGTACCGGCAACGGACTTCATGGCCTTGGTCTGGGCGGAGCCACCGACGCGGGAAACCGAGATACCAACGTTGACTGCCGGTCGCTGGCCCTGGAAGAACAGGTCCGTCGACAGGAAGATCTGACCGTCGGTAATGGAAATGACGTTGGTCGGAATGTATGCGGAAACGTCGCCGGCCTGGGTTTCGATGATCGGCAGAGCCGTCATGGAGCCGCGGCCGTACTCGTCGGACATCTTGACCGCACGCTCGAGCAGGCGAGAGTGCAGGTAGAAGATGTCGCCCGGGTAAGCTTCGCGTCCCGGCGGACGACGAAGGGTCAGCGACATCTGTCGGTAAGCCACCGCCTGCTTGGACAAGTCATCGTAGATGATGAGCACGTGGCGTCCGGGGTTCTCCGGGCCTGCGGGCTTGCCGTCTTCGCCGTTGTAGACGAAGTACTCGCCCATTGCAGCGCCAGCCATCGGGGCGATGTACTGGAGCGGAGCGGAATCGGCGGCCGTTGCGGACACGATGATCGTGTACTTCATGGCGTCGTAGCGCTCGAGGGTTTCCATAACGCCGGCAACCGTGGAAGCCTTCTGACCGATTGCAACGTAGATGCAGATCATGTCTTCGTCTTTTTGGTTGATGATGGCGTCGATGGCGATAGCGGTCTTACCGGTCTGGCGATCGCCGATGATGAGTTCGCGCTGGCCGCGGCCGATAGGAATCATGGAGTCGATAGCCATGATGCCGGTCTGCATGGGCTCATGCACCGGTTTACGGCTGATGACGCCGGGAGCCTTGAACTCGACGGGGCGGGTGCCTTCGGCTTCGATTTCACCCTTGCCGTCGATCGGCATGCCGAGCGGGTTCACGACGCGGCCGAGAAGACCCTTGCCGGACGGAACCTCCATGATGCGGCCCGTGGTACGGACCTGGTCATTCTCCTTGATTGCGGTGACGTCACCGAGAAGAACGGCGCCGACTTCGTCCTCTTCGAGGTTCTGAGCCAAGCCGTATACGGTCTTACCGTTGGATCCAACGAACTCGAGAAGCTCGCCAGCCATCGCGTTCTTCAGGCCGTCGACGCGGGCGATGCCGTCGCCGACCTGGATGACGGTGCCGACTTCGCGGGAATCAACGCTCACTTCAAGGGAGGCCAGCTGCTTACGCAGTGCTTCGTCAATGGACTGTGCGGTAATTTCAGTCACTAGCATTCACCTCCATCTGTCTTCTTCTTGAGCACGGTACGCGCATTGTTGAGCTGGCCGATAACGCTCGCGTCGATGCGCTTGCTGCCCGCGCTCATGATGATGCCGCCCAAGATGGACTTGTCGATGCGTTCGCGAAGAACGACCTTCATGCCCAGCTCGGATTCGGCTTTTTGCTTGATGATGTCGCGCAGATGGTCATCGAGCTCGACGACTGTGGTCACATCGAGGATGCACAGCTTGAGCTTGCTTTCCACCTGGTCTTCATAGCTTGCACGGACCTGCGGGAGCAACTTGATGTCGCCGCGTTCCGCCATGACGGCGAGAACCTCGGTGAACGCCGGGTTGCACTGCGCAAATGCCGCGCGAGCGATTTCGGCCCTCTGTTCGGGCGTGTACGCCGCGTCTTCCAGAGCGCCTGAAAGATCGACATTCGTCCGCATCACGGAGACGATCTTCTCCGCCTGTTCGCGCACTTCGAGAACAGCGTCTTGGCCGCCGGAAGTGTTCGCGGCATCGAGGAGTACCGATGCGTACGCGGCGATCTTCTCTTTGGTGATGAGGCGGTTGTTAGGCATTGAAACTGCCCGCCTCGGTCACGTAATGCTCGATGATCTTGCGGTGCTCGTCGTCGTTCAGGTCCTGACCGATGAGGCGGGACGCCACATCGACGGACAGATCGGCGATAGAGCCCTGCAGCTCGGAGAGCGCAGCCTTCTTCTCGGCTTCGATCGCGCCGCGAGCCTTTTCGATCATCTGGGCAGACTCGGCCTGGGCCTTGTTGGTGATGTCGGCCTTGACAGCCTCGCCCGTCGTCTTCGCATCGGCGATGATCTTCGCCGACTGGGCCTTGGCCTCCTCGAGCTGGCGCTTGTACTCGGCAAGCGTGCGCTCGGCTTCCGCCTGAGCCTCTTCAGACTTCTTGAGGGCTTCCTTGATGGTGCTCTCGCGCTTCGTGATGATGTTGTCGACCACGGGCCAACCGAACTTGGCCAGCACGATGAGAATGATGATGAAGGCAACGAGCATCGGAATGAACTCATTCATGTCGGGAATGAGCACCGCGATGCCTTCTTTCTCAGAGGCGAACGCGAGGGTGGGGAAAGCACATGCAAGGCTTGCTGCAGATGCAGCAGCGACACCGGCCTTTGCCAACTTCGTCTTCAGTTTTGCTTTCACTCATCCACCTTCTCTCTCAGCTTGTATTTCTAAAACGATACAGCCGATTTAGAAGATGAAGGTAAGGACGAAGCCGATAAGGGCGAGTGCCTCAGCCAGAGCGCCGAAGATCAGCGCGTTGGTGAAGAGCTTGCCGGCGAGCTCGGGCTGGCGTGCAGAGCCAACGCAGAGGCCGTAGCCGCAAAGACCAAGACCGATGCCTGGGCCGATGGTGCCAAGGCCGTAGCCGACAACCTTCAGGGCTGCGATAACGAGAGTCGTTTCCACTTTTCCTCCTTTTTTCGTTTCTGAGCGTTTCTCAAAAACTTCTCTTACTTATGTCTCTCGGCGTTCCTTAAAGGGAGACGTCGCTGAAACCTTATGTGCGCTCGAGGCGCGGTGGTGCTTTACGGACGCAAGCGCGCCCTACCTCTTAGTGCTCGCCTTCGGCAAGGCCGACGTACACGGCCGTGAGGACGGAGAACACGTAGGCCTGCAGGAACGCGACGAGGCATTCGAGCGCGTACATGGCGATCAGGAAGACCGCCCACGCGATGGCCGCAACGCCCGCGGGGTTCGCGAACGAGATGAGGTCGAGGATGAAGAACTGGGACATGATCGCGAAGATGCCGAGAATCATGTGGCCGGCGAACATGTTGCCGTAAAGTCGAACCGCGAGGGTGAGCAGGCGGATGACGAGCGAGAAGAACTCGAAGAACCAGATGATGGGAACCATCGGCTTCGGCAGCCCGGACGGGGCGATGGACTTGATGTAGCCCCAGCCGCCCTTGGCCTTGATGCCGTAGAAGTTGAAGTAGATGAACGAGATCAAAGCGAGCGCGAAGGTGACGGAAAGCGTGCCCGTCGGGGTCTTAGCGCCCGGGATCAGACCGATCACGTTGGAGATGAGGATGAAGAAGAACATCGTCGCGATGAACGGGATGTGCTTCTTGTAGCCATGGCCGATAGCGCCTTCGCCCATGTTGCGCCTGACGGCGTCGTAGCCCCATTCGACGAGCCCGGCGAACTTGCCTTCCGGAACGACCTTGATCTTGCGCACGCCAACCAGAACGCCGATGAGCACGATCGCGCAGATGATGATCATCCAAAACGTGTACTGGGTGATTCCGACGCCATTGCCGAAATCGAAGACGAGCGTGGAGTTGAAGGACTCGCTCAGCTCCTCGATCGGGGCGGCAATGTCGTTCAAGGGATTGCCCGTAAGTTCAAATGCCATGTACCTCTCCTTTTTCCTTCCCTATCGACGCTTCGACAGAAACACGCCGAAGACGATTACTCCGATGACGAAAGCGACGAGCTCCGCAACCGAGTACGCGACGACGACGTCGGGCGCCGTGAACTTGCAGATGACCATGCCCGCGATGAGGATCAAAAACGATGCGGCGATGGTCAGCAAGAACGGACCGAGAAGATTCAAGGACTTGGTTGGATCGACCGTGCGAATCTTCTTGATGGCAACGTTGAACGGGATGACGCTCACGAAACCCACCAGAACGGCGACGATGATTGCTACAGCCATGTCCTTCTTTCTTGGTCCTTGGCGCATACTGCGCCCTCTTAAGCCTTCCGTATCATAGCCGAATGTGAAGAAGTCGCGCAGACGCAGTTTCGAATTCACTCTTTTTTCGGGTGAGCGGCACCCCGCATGCGCTTCGCCGAGAAGCTTCGCCGTTCGCAGGTTCGAACGTGCACATCACGGATTCTTCGGCGTTGCGATCGTGCGCAGGATCCCACGCGACCGCCCAGGCGAGCGGCCACGCGCCCTTTTGGACTACCCCGCCTTCGGCTCGAAGACGCGCAGCTTGATCCCCGCCTCTTCGAGCATCGACATCGCAAGCCCGTCCGGATAGGGGTTCTGGTAGATGATTTCCTCGATATCGGCGTTGATCAGCATCTTCGCGCATACGACGCACGGCTGGGTGTTCACGTAGATCGACGCGCCGGCGATGTTGATGCCGTAGCGGGCGGCCTGGATGATGGCGTTCTGCTCCGCATGGAGTCCGCGGCAGATCTCGTGGCGCTGCCCCGACGGCACGTCGAGCTGCTGACGGAGGCACCCCGTTTCCCGGCAATGGGCAAGGCCCGCGGGGACGCCGTTGTACCCCGTCGCCAGGATGCGGCGCTCCTTCACGATGACGGCCCCCACCCCGCGGCGCATGCACGTCGTGCGGGTCGCCACCTGGTTGGCGAGCGTCATGAAGTACTCGTCCCAGCTCGGTCTATGGTCTTGAGTCAT
>CAKTSW010000035.1 GCA_934613165.1 uncultured Ellagibacter sp. | reverse complement strand
AGCCGGCGCCTCGCCCGAAACGCCTTTTTCCGCCCGAATAGCCCCCGATTGGGCGTTTTCCCGCCCGTTTTCGTCCGATTCTGCCGGGAGGACCTCGCATTTCGCGCTTTTTTGTCCATCGCGAGGCGTTTTTCCGTCAGAATCCCTCTTTTTCGGGCGGAAGAAGCGTTGCAGCCATGGAATGGGGCAGCCCCAGGCGCAAAACGCCTTGCCGACGACCGTCACGAGAACGGCCATCGCGACAAGCAGGACGATCGGGTGCAGCATGAATTCCTTCGCGCCGAACATCGTCTCGAGCGCGCCGAGCGGACAGATGGCCGCGATCTGGTCGATGCCGAAAGCCGAAGGGGTGCCCGACCCGATCTTGAAGGCGAGCCCCGCCACCGCGAAGGCGACGAGAGCCAAAGCGACGGCCGCGCGGGCCCGCTTGAAACTGAAGCGCTTCTTCATCGGGCATCGCCTCCTTCCGCCCTCGTCGCCGAAGACGAGACGCGCACGTTGATACCGCGGTCGGTGCCGCCGGCGAACGTAAGGTAGCTATTCGAAGGGCACGCGTACTCGCATGCGCCGCAGCCGTTGCATCTTCCCTCGTCGACGACGGGGCGCGCGGACGCGTCGAGCGAGATGGCGCCGTACGGGCACGCATCGACGCACACGCGGCAGCCGCCCGTAAGCCATGCGATGCAGCGTTCGTGGTCGACCTCCGCGACGCCGACGACGCGCGAAACGTCGCGCGCGCCGACGATGGCGCCCGTCGGGCAGACGTCCTCGCACTTGCCGCAGAAATCGCATGCCCCCCTATGGAAGTCCATGATGGGCGTGCGCCAGTTGAGCAGCCCGTCTTCGAGCAGCCCCGTACGAAGGCAGCTTTGCGGGCACACGCTCTCGCAGCGGTTGCACTTCAGGCACAGCGCCCGAAAGCGGGAGGCGTCCTGCGCTCCCGGCGGGCGCAGCAGACCGGAATCCCCCGACCCCGAGTTTGCCACCCAGGCAGCGCCGCCGACCGCGAACATCGACGCGAAGGCGCCGCCGCCCGCAAGAAAGGCTCGCCGCGTTATCGGTTTCGACATGGTTTCGAACCGCCTTCCGAGCAACTAGGCGGCCTTCGCCGAAGCGAGTTCGGCGGTGGCGGCGGCCATGTCGGCGACGACCTCGGATTCCATATGGACGAACGCGCGGATCACCTTGGAAACACCGCGGTAGAAGCGCGTCTCGGCAACCTCGTTGACGGCGTCGCAGAAGTCGTCCACCCAGTTCATCTGATGGTCCCTATGGAAATCGGCGGCCTTTCGGGAAAGCGTCGACGCGCGGTCGAAGTCGCCTGCGAGGCACGCCGAGTTGGTGCGTTCGAGAAGCGTCGCCATGAACTCGAACTCGAAGGACAGGTGGTCTTCGGGCGTGTGAAGCTCCTCGTCGGGCTGGATATGCTCTTCGCAGAACGACTTGAACACCTCATCGCGCGCGTCCTGCATCAAAAGCCCCATCTCGGACGTGAACACGCTTTCGAACGGCGTGGCCGCGAACGATTCGTAGTTGCCGGCGGCAAGGAAGGTATGCGCGTAGTCGACCGCGAGCTCCTGGCGCGTGCCGGTGTTGCGATGGCGCAGGTAGCGGTCCATATCGGCGTAGCCGGCGGAAAGGCCCTCGTCCCCCGCCGCAAGCGACTTCAAGTCGAGGCTCGCCAAGTGGTCGATCTGATCTTGCGAAAGCTCCTTCCACAAAAGCTCCGCGAGCATGCGGTAATAAGCCGCGCGCCCCGCGTTGACCTCGATGAGCTCGGATGCGCTCGTCTCGATGGCGCCGTCTTCCATAATCGTCCCCTCTCGTTTCGAATGATGTCTCTCGTTCGCGTTTCATTCGGGGGCGCGCTCGCCTTCAAGCGCACCCCCGAATGAAAGCCCGGCCCCGATCCCGAAGAAAACGGGGCCGAAAGCTTCCAGTCAGGATCAAGCGCCTAGATAACCGTCATGAACAGATCGGCCACCGGCACCGTGACAAGCCACATGATGCAGCGGTACGCGATCGCGCCGATAAGGGCGCACACGCACGAGGCGGCACCGAGGGCGACGAGGCTTTCCATCTTCTTGGGAAGGAAAGCGCCTGCCGCGCACGGGACCACGCCGCCCGCGACCACCGCAAGCGCGAGCAGCGCGAACACGGCGCCGTCGGACGCGCCGGCGGAAATCGTGTAGGCAAGCGCGCCCACGGCGGCGAGCACGCCGCCCGCGAGAAGCGCCGTGGCATAGGGCTTCAGATCGAGCTGCTTGACGCCCTCGCCTTCGCCCTTGCCGGCCACGAAGCCGACCACGGCGAGATAGGCGCCGACGCCGGACGGGATCGCCGTGAGCATATAGCCGAGCGGGAGCAGCTGGGTGTTCCAGTTCGGGCGCGCGCTCATGAGGTAGGACTCGCCCGCCATGAACGACAGCAGCACGCCGAAGACCGCGCCGATGACCGCGACGACCTTGCGGGGGGTCGCGCCGGCGCCGCGCTTCAGAAGCACGAGGTAGATCGCCACGCACACGATGAGGCAGCCGATGAGCACGGCCTCGGTGAAGATGCCCGAGGTGGGATGGCTCAAAGCGCCCATGATGCGGTCGGGGTGCGACAGGTGCGTGACCGACGCCAGGCCGCCCACGATGGCGATGACGAGCGACGATGCCGCCGCGGGGAATGCCGCCTTCTTCGCGCGGCCGAGGAACTCATCGGCGGCGACGCAGATGAACAGCCACGCCGCAAGGCCCGTCAGAGCCGTGAACAAAACCAACGACCATTGGATTTCCATGCTCTTACGCCTCCTTCACAAACCACGCGGGGTCGGCGCTGTCGGATGCCGGCGAGATCTCGTCGACGTCGTGCCAGGCCGAGATCTTGCTCGACAGGATATAGCGGGTCGCCGGCTTGTTGCCGACGTCCTTGAGCGAATGCACCGAGTCAGAATCGGCCGCGGCGATCGCCTTCGACACGTCGGAGTCGGGGTCGTCCAGATCGCCGTAGAAGCGAGCGGACGCGCAGCACGAGGCGACGCACGCGGGCTCTTCGCCCGCCGCCGTCAGATGCCCGCACAGCGTGCACTTCTCGACGGCCTTTTCCGCCACGTTCCACGAACGGACGCCGTAAGGGCAGGCCATCATGCAGTACTTGCAGCCGATGCACTTCTCCTTGTCGACGAGCACCTTGCCCTCGGCGTCGCGATAGCTCGCGCCCGTCGGGCACACGTGCACGCACGGAGCGTCCTCGCACTGCTGGCACTGAACGGGCAGCCAGTACTGCTCCAGATCCGGGAAGGTGCCGTGCGGCCCCACCTGGATGACGCGGTTCCAATATTCCCCGAGCGCGATGCCATTCTCGTTCTTGCATGCCACTTCGCAGGCATGGCAACCGAAGCAACGGTCGAGGTCAACAACTAGACAATAGCGGCTCATGACTGGTAAAACGCTCCTCCCGTGAAGTCAGTGGGCTCGGGCATCCAGGGCTCGAAGTCGGTCGGGTCGTACCACACGCCCTCGGGCTTCTCGGCTTTCTCGACCTTCACATGGATGCCGCGCAGGGTGTAGGTGCCGAACTCGGGGTTGAAGTACCCCGTGTTCTTGGTGAGAACGTTCATGTTCTCGGTCGTCCACGACTTGCGGCCGTCGGAGCCGTCTTCCAGGAACTCGGGGTTCCAGAAGCGCTCCATGTAGACGGACCCTTCCGCGATGCCCTTGGTCACGCGCGCCACGCCGTAGATGCCGTCCTTGACGACCGACTGGCCGTTCGCGGTGAGCTCTTCGCCTGGCGCGAACTCGGACGGGCCGTCGGCGGCGTTTTTGCTCTTGGCGAGCGTCGTCTTTTTGTCCACGCCCGTGGTGATGTCGCGGAACACGTCTAAGCCATCGGTGCGGGGCGACTTGATGTTGACCCAGTCGCCGTCCTTGATGCCGTACTTCTCGGCGTTCTCGGGGCTGATCCACAGCTCGGGCGCCGGGTACAGCTCGCGCAGGTAGGGGTTGTTGCGCAGCGTGCCGTGGTGGTAGTACGGGATGCGGCCTTCGGTGAGGCGCAGCGGGTACTCGTCGCCGAAGTTCGTCTGGTCTTCGGGCTCGAAGTAGTACGGCATGGGGTTGTAGTCCACGAGCGCCGCGGGCATCTCGAACTTCTCCTTGCCGTGACGGCCGATGTAGAGCATGGTGTCGGCGTACGGGCCGCACTTCTTCGGGTCGTCCTTGATGTCGGAGGCGCAGGTGGAGAAGCCGGTGTAGGTGACCTTGCCGTCGTCGGCCGCAGCCGCCGCGAGGTCGCCCTTCTTGCCGCCGGCGCCGCCGCCCGCGTTCACCTTGCAGTAACCGTCGTAGGTCGTGCCGCCCCAGTACTCGTCGTCGGTCGCCCATTCCTCGGGGAACACTTCCTTGGCCTGCTCCATCGTGGTGACGCTCGGGTCGCCGCCCTGGGTCGCGACCCAATCCCAGTACTCGTTGATGGTCTTCCAATACGGCGGGACCATGGGGCTGCCGATCTTGTCGGCGTCCATGCAAGCTTCCATGTTCGCATCGTAAAGATCGGACGTCGGGTCGGACATCGCCTCGGCGATCTTGCCCCACATCATGATCTCGTCGGCCGCCTCGAACAGGTTCGTGACCGGCTTGCGCATGAGGTTCACGTTCAGGCGGTTCTGCGCGAAGGCGTTTTCCAGCCACTCGCACACCGGGAACACGATGTCGGCCGCTTCGGTGGTGAAGGAGGTCGGGTACATGTAGCCGTGCACGATCAGGTCGAACTTCGGGAAGGCGTCGACCCACGACGAGGAGTTGCCGAGAGCGGCCATCTTGTTGCCGGAACGCTCGATCCAGACCTTGGGCTGGTAAGGCTCGCCCGTGAGGATGGCCGAGAGGATCGTCGGGATATGGCTGTGCATCCAGCCGCCCAAGCCCTTGTGCTCGGCGTAGCCCAAACGTTCGAGAACCGCTTCGTCGTCCATGAAGTTGTACGCGGTCTCCCCGATGAAGCCCGAGGGGAAGATGGTGGATTCCGCGGAGGAAAGGCCCTTCGAACCCTCGCCGCCCACTTTGTTCGCAGGGCAGCCCGGATGCCACAGGTGCGCCGTCATGCAGTCGAGCGCCGCAGCGCCGATAGCCGCCTGGGCCGAGCCCGGGTACATATCGGTCGCCACGCCGAGGGAGATGCCGCCATGCGGGCTTGAGCAGTAGATCTCGATGGCCTCGATAATCTTTTCCTTCTGGCAGCCGGTGATCTTGGCAACGGTATCGAGGTCGAATGCCTCGCAGCGGTCCTTGTAGGCCTGGAACGCCGTCTTGCAGGTAATCGTGGTGCCGTCTTTGAGCGCCACATCGACGGTGCCGAACAGCTGCGGGTGGTAGGTGCCGTCGTTGTCGGGGCCGAGCGCGAAGGCCTTGGTGACCGCGCCCTTTTCCGTATCGAAGTACACATAGCCCTCGTTGTCGGCGGTGACGTCGGAGAACACCTCGGAGGCGCGCAGAAGCTGACCGTCTTTGGTGATGTCCTCGGCGACGGGAGGCAGGCTCACTTCGTCGCGCGGGTCGACGAGGAACGGCAGGTTCGTCCACTGCTCGCAGAAGTCCTCGTACCCGGGGATCTTCTCGTAAAGCTTATTCTCGATGATGTAGTGCATCCAGCCGAGCATCATCGCCATGTCGGTGCCGGGCTTGATGGGCAGCCACACATCGGCCTTGGAGGCGTCGGCGTTGAAGCGCGGGTCGACGACGACCGTCTTGCAGCCGTTCGCGCGCAGCTCGGCCACGCAGCGGCCGGACGTCGAAGGCGAATGCCACGACGGGCCCGTGCCCCAGATGACGTACGCTTCGGTGATGCCGCCGTAGCGCGCCGGCTTGTAGAGCTCGGAGCACCCGGAGTCGGCAATCGAGGTGTCGCCCAGGCCGTTCACGAGCGGCATGGTGTAGTTACGCGGCAGGTAGCACTGCGCGCAACCGGGCTCGAAGACGTTGCCCGCGCCCCAGAAGTTGCGGAAGCGCGGCGGGCTGAAGAACTGCGGGTTGCCACCGCCGCCGGTCGAGGTGAGCAGACCGTGCTTGCCGGTCTTGTCGCGCATGTCGATGAGCGCCTGGGCGACGGTCTTCGCCGCCTCGTCCCAGGTGATGCGCTCCCATTTGTTGCCGGGCTTCTCGCCCACGCGCTTCATGGGGTACTTGTTGCGATTCGGGTGGTAAAGCGCCTGCACGCCGGACAGACCCTTCGGGCAGATGCGGCCCTTCGACATCGGGTCGATGGGATCGCCCTTCAGCTTGATGACGCGCCCGTTGCGCACCGTGGCGATGACGCCGCAGTTGGCGATGCATGCACGGCACGAGGTGCGGACCTCTTGGACGTCGTCATCGGCCCAAGCTTTGTCGCTGTGCGTCAGATTGTGCGCCGAGCCCAAGCCCAGCGCCCCAACCGCTCCGGTTACGGCTGCCGCTTTCATAAACGAGCGGCGCGACATAGTCAAAGACACAGCTTTCCTCCTCCTTCTTTCTTTCCTCTTCTTTTTTCACGCTTACAGATAGAGAGCGCTAACAGGAAGCCTTATGGGCTTCGAGCAGCGATTTGCCTGCGTCGGTCGCGACCCAGGCCCCCCTCCAAACAAGCGCTCCGGCCTTGTCGAGCTTGTCGACGTAGAAGTCGGGCGCGAGCTGGTGCGAATGTGCCACCACGTCGTGGGCGAACTCGGGGGTGGCGTTGAAATATTCTTTGATTTCCGGGAACGTGCGCGGGGTTTCGCAGAACTCGATGAGAGCCCAAAACGTATCCGCGCGGTGCGGGTCTTGCGCGAGCTGCGCTTCGAGGCGACGCTCAGGGGCCAAAAGCCCGACCGCCGCGCGTCCCGCCGCCGTGGCATCGATCCGATACGTGGCGACAAGGTCGTCCTGCTCGTCGCGAGAAAGCTCATCGAGCGTTTCGGGCGCGATAGGCTCGCCCGCCGCATCGAGCAGCGTCTCTTCGAGCCCGCCTGCGCGCACGAGCATGCCGATGAGCTCGAATGGCGTTTGGATCACATGGCTGTAAACGACCTCGTCGCTTGCTGCGATGAAGTCCTCGACTTCGGTGAATTCATGGGGCTCTCCGCAAAACACGAGCGTTTTGTAGAGAATCTCGCGAAGGGAGTTCTGCGCGCCGATGCATGTGATCACCGCGTCGAGCGCCTCCTCGTAGGTGCGCGAATTCGACGCGCCGCACGTGCGGGCGCCCTCGCCGTTAAGAGCATTTCGCGCGCTTTGGCCGTCGCGGTTCTGCTCGACGGTCGCTCCTTTTTCCGCATACGCCTCGAAGCTTGCGGGCGCGTCGAATTTAGGGAAGCGCTTCTCGCTGAGTTTCATGTGTTCGTCCCCCTCTTCTCGTCCTGCGGGCCCTCTTACCCGCAGACGTCAAAGTTCATGGCGCTCACTATAGGAAGGAGGCGTTTTCCCTGCATAGACAATAGTTAACTATTCGTTTGGCAATCGATAGTCAGTCAATGACTAGATAAAACGAAACCATTCGCGTTAGAATTGGCCCGTTCATGAAAAGCATGGAGGGGATGCTCATGAAGCAGACGCAGCAGGCTTCGGGGAAAGCCGCGACGAACCAGCCGAATACGGGCAAAACCGCGAAGAAGCCTTCCTGGCTTTTGCGCGGAAGCACCGCGCTTGCATCGATAGACCGCCAAGTGCCGGGACTTACCTATTTGGGACTTGGATGTTGGATCGCCTGGAACACCATCGGATTCTCGGGAGCGTTCTGGCTGCACGACACCGACACGAGCGTGCGCTCGGAAAACCTCATGATGGTCCATCTCGCCGCCTGTGTCGTGACGCTGCTTTTGTTCGCTGTGTTTTCGAAGCGGGCCTCGAAGATCGTGGCGAAAAACGCGTTCACCTATGCCGGAGCCGCTATCGCGTGCCTGGGAACGCTGCTCATCGTCATAACGCGAGAGGAGATCCTGCCCAATCAGTACCTCTTTTACGGAGGATGCATCCTCTCGGGCGCGGGCACAACGACGCTCTTCATGCGCGCGGCCGCTCTCTTCGGCACGCTCGCACCCCATCGAGCGCTCTACACGATTGCCATGAGCGAGCTCTTCTCGATCATGGTGTTCTTCGTGCTGAACGGATGCCCGAACGAAGTCGCAAGCGTATGCTTCATCATGCTGCCGCTTTTGTCGGCGTTCTTCTTCAGTCTGCGCAGCAGAAACGTGCGAGGGGAAACCCAGGTGCTCACAAGCGAGGTCCCCATTCCCCGAAAGTTCGGCGTGCTTTTGCTATCCATCGGGCTGTGCTCGACCGCGCTTGAGCTTATCCGCTCCTACATCCTCATCGGCATGCCGCCGACGGTAAGCGTTTCAAGCACCGCCGTCGCGCAATTCGTCGAGATATTCGTCCTGGCCGGCATCGCCCTCGCCATGCTGCTCGCACGCGGCAGCCGCGACGATTTCGGAAAGCTCTACTCGATCGCCGCAGGAGGCTTGACGCTGCTCATCGTCGTGGTGTCGATGTTCTCGCTGCGCTCGACCGCCGTCGCCTCGTTGGGCTGGATTATCTGCTCGTGTTACAACATGGTCGTCTGGTCGATGCTCTACTACCTGGTCTATCAATGGAAGGCCAACGCGGTGCGCGTCGTGGCGCTAGGCAACGCGGCGCTTTCGGGCGGCTCCCTTGCCGCAGCGGCGCTCGCGATGGCATATCAGAGCACGCGGTTCGGCGACGATTTCATGCGGGTCGTCATCACGGTGATCGGTGTCGCGGTGCTCGTCGACGTGCTGTTCGTGTTCTCGGAAAAGCAGATCAACAGCCTGCTTCTGCCCATCGACGAGACCGCTGACGCTTCAGAAGACGTCGGGGGAGGCGCCCGGGAATCGGGCCAATGGGACAAGAAGTGCGCCGCCGTGGCCGCACGATGCCAGCTTTCGGCGCGCGAAGCCGAGGTGATGGCCTCCCTCTCGCGCGGGCGCAGTGCACAGGAGATCGCCGATCGAGAGGTACTCTCCATCTACAC
>CAKTSW010000034.1 GCA_934613165.1 uncultured Ellagibacter sp. | reverse complement strand
GTTCGCGCCGGCCGCGTGACCGACACGCTCGCCGAGCAGCTCATCGAGCCGTTTCGCCCCGACCTCGTCATCTGCGGTGAGCGCGGCCTTACCAACATGCAGTACGCTTTCGTCGGAAGCGTTTCCAAGTTCCTCATCCGCACCGTCCGTTGCGACGTGCACGTCGTCAAAGCGTAATCGAAGGTAGTAAGAAGGGTTTTCATGCTGAACAAACGAGCCACCGACCTCGGGTCCGCCCCCAACAAGATTCGCGAGCTGTTCGCGTACGGCCTTGCCCGCAAAGCCGAAATCGGCGAGGACAAGGTATTCGATTTCTCCATCGGCAACCCGAGCGTTCCGGCGCCCGATGCGGTCGCCTCGACCATCGCCGAGCTCATCAAGGAGCCGCCGTGCGCGCTCCACGGCTACACGCCGTCCCCCGGCGCCGACGGCCCGCGCCAGGCCGTGGCCGCAAACATCCGTCGCTGCTTCGGGGTCGATGCCACGGCCGGGCAGATCTACCTGACCGCGGGCGCCGCGGCGGGCCTTGCCATCTCCATCTACGCGATCACCAACCCCGGCGACGAGATCATGGTCGTGGCGCCGTACTTCCCCGAATACGCCGTGTGGACCGAAACCGCCGGCTGCACCTGCGTCGAGGTTCCCGCGCACGAGCCCGATTTCCAGATGGACATCGCGGCTATGGAAGCCGCGGTCACGCCGAAGACGGCGGGTGTCATCATCAACTCGCCGAACAACCCGGTGGGCGCGGTGTACACGCGCGAGAACATCGAGGCCCTTGCCGCAATGCTTTCCCGCAAGGAAGAGGAATACGGGCATCCCATCTACATCATCAGCGACGAGCCGTACCGCGAGATCACCTACGGCGCCGACGTGCCCTACGTCCCGTGCCTCTACAAGCACACGATCGTGTGCTACTCGTACTCGAAGTCGCTGTCGCTTCCGGGCGAGCGCATCGGCTACATCTACGTATCCGACCTCATGGACAACGCGAAGGACGTCTACACCGCGGTGTGCGGTGCCGGCCGCGCGCTCGGTTTCATCTGCGCGTCGGTGCTGTTCCAGCGCGTGATGGAGAAGTGCGTGGACGAGCCGTCCGACGTGGAGGCGTACCGCGCGAACCGCGAGCTTCTGACGCAGGGCCTCTCCGAGCTCGGCTATGAGTTCGTGGAGCCCGACGGCGCGTTCTACCTGTGGGTCAAGGCGCTCGAGCCCGACGACGAGGCGTTCTGCGAGAAGGCCAAGAAGCATGAGCTTCTGCTTGTTCCCGCAACGTGCTTCAAGTCGCATGGGTGGGTGCGCGTGAGCTACTGCGTGTCGGCCGACGTGATCAAGCGCTCGATGCCGGCGTTCAAGGCGCTCATGGAAGAATACAAGTAAGCACAAGCAGACATCGCAAGCTGTCTCTTCGAGCCGAGGGGGTTTCGAGTGCGCCTGGTTTCGGGCGTGCTTGAAACCCCCTCAGTGTTTTACGGGGCGATGTTGAGGGGCGAGATTGCGTGTTGCCGGGGTATGGTAAGTCGCATGCGAAAGCGCCAGGTCAAGCTGAAGGGACCGACCCCGGAAGAGTTCCGGAGCCAGTCCCTAGCGGCGTAGTCTTTATTTGCTAAGTTTTGGGGCGCAGTTCACGTCTGACGCGCGCTTTCGCATACGGCGCTTCGCGCGCTTGAGGGGCACCTGCCTACGAGGTGTATTTCTCCATGTAGTCGAGGATTTCCTGACGCGAATGCAGGCCCGTTTTCGCGTAGATGCGCTTGATGTGCGCGTGCGCGGTGCCGGGGCTGATGTAGAGTTCTTCGGCCACGCGCTTTTGGGTCCACCCGAGCGCGTACAGGGCGAGCACCTCGATCTCGCGTTCGGAGAGGAGGAACTGCTTGCCGACCTCCTCCGCGTTGTGGCGCATGGTTGCCTGGCGGATCTCGGCGAGGCTCTCGTGCTCGTCGAGGCCCATGAGCTTGGTCACGGTGCTCTTGCGCGATTCCTCGGCTTGACGTTGCTGCTCTTCAGGTGTTTCGGCCTCGAACTTGCGCACCTTGAGGAATTGCGTGAAGGTGACCTGGGTCGACAGCACGATCATGGCGAACACGAACGACAGCATGAGCAGGTCGTTCTCCGAGATGGCGGGAATGCTCAAAAGCGCGATGCGCGCGATGGCGCGGCACCCCAGCCACACGATCCAGCCGCCGAGCGCGTAGTAGTAGGGGCATCTCCAGCCGTAGGTCATGAAGGCGATGATGATGTACCAGGTCAGCGCCACGAGAATCGCGTTCAAGGTACCGGACAAAACGGCGCCGACGTCGAGCGCGTCGGGGAGCGCCGAATACAGAATAAGCGCGAAGACGGCGAGCGCTTCCATGACGAGGAACACGCCGACCGTCATGACGCGCTGATGTTGCTTGACGACCAGGTAGATGATGGCGGCGGCAAGCCCGATCGTGAGCGCGCTTTGCGCGACGTGGGTTACCGGGGTGAACAGGATCGGCTCGCCGTCGGGGTAGCCGCGCAGGAAGCCGTCGGCAACCGCGAGCACGCCGATGCTCACGGCGATGGTGGTGAGGAACATCTTGCTCGACATGACGGTTTTCGTGAACCCGAAGAAGTCGGAATCGGACGAAAGCGTCGAGATGTCTTTCGCGAGGGGTCGTTTTTGGGACAGGGACATGCAGGGGAACTGTCCCAAAACAAGGACGGCGGCGATGACGTTCGCCACCTCTCTGGGCACAAGCGCCGTGAAGTAGATGATCACCTCGCTTACGATGAGGGCCCCAAACGTGTAGATCACGGCGTTCAGGCTCGACGAGCCGCGCGCCTTCCGAAGCCAGTACGTAAGCGACGCCAAGCCGCTGATCGTGCAGAGCGAGCTTAAAAGAAAGAGCAACGGGAAGTCTCCCGTGGGCTGGAAAACGGGAAGGGCGCACATCCCGATGAGCGTTGCGGCTTCCACGAGAAACGAGGCGACGGCTATCTTCCAGACCGTCTTCTTGCCGAGATGGCAGTTGGTCGCGGCGATGATCAGCACGAGCACCGCGAACACCGCGATGGCGACGAGCGTCGCGCCGTCGGAGAAAAGCCCCTCGTCAGTGTGGCGATAGCTGCCGTAGCTGCCGACGATGATGCCCGCTCGGCCGAACGCGAGCCCAAGGATGGAGGGCAGAAGGACCCGATGCTCCTTCATCGCGCCGACGAAGGAAGGGCTGGCTTCCCCCGACGCCGATGCCGGACGCGCCACCCCGAAGAGCGGTTCGATTTCGACCTCGTTCTTACCGGCGGGTTCTTTGGCCTTGCCAGCCGCCGCGGTGCCTTTCGCCTCCATGCCAACCCTCCCCTCGAGTTTCGGCGTTGCTAGGATTCAAGTGCAGGTAATTGCCTGATTAGGGTATGTTTATCCCTAAAGAGGGTACTGATTCGTCTTAGAAAACGGCATTATCTTAACACGAAGCACGGGTGAAGGCGTTTGCGCAAAAACGGCTTCGCTTCGATATTGAAAAAACCGATAGGGGGGAATGCTATGGGGGAAGGGCGAGACGTTTACCACGAGCCGGCCGAGCGCGCGCTTATCCGCACGGCCGACGTGTACCAGACCAATCTCGACGAAGGCGTTGCCGGGTATTCCGACACGCTGCTTTCTATCGTGGCCAACTTCACGAACAGCGGCAAGCCCGAGGGGTACAACGCCGAGGGAATGGTCGGCAAGTCGAAGCGCGGCGAGGTCGCGCTTCGTCTGTTCGCCGTGGTGGGCGAACCCGAAGACGGCGGCGAGCCGCGCTTCCTGCGTGCCGGCTTCAAGACGCGTGGGTGCCTGGCCATGACGGCCTGCGCGAGCGTAATCTGCACGATGATCGAGGGCAAAACGTTTTCAGAGGCGCTTGCCATCACGCCGGAAGACGTGCGTAAGGCGGTCGACGGCGTGCCCTACGACAAGGCACATACGACCGTCTTCGCCGTCGAGGGCGTGCGTTGCCTTGTGGGCGACTGGCTGTACCGCTCGGGAGCGAAGCTTGCGGAGCTGAACGAGAAGCTGCCGTGTGACCAGAGTTCGGTGGACTGCATCCTGTGCGAGCACTGCTCGCTGCGCGACACGCGCTTCGACATGCTGGTCGACGAGGCGCGCGCAAAGGAGGCGGTTTCCTGATGGCCGGGGAAAATGAGGCGCGCTCGGTTGAAGAGGCGCATGGGGAAGCGGAGGCTGCGGCTTTCGAGGCCGCGACGGCGGATGATGGGGGGCAGGCGCCGCGATGTGCGGTTTCGCCCGTCGAAGGAGTGCCCGCCGGCGAGGCCTCGGCGCTTGACGCTGCGGATTCACAGGCCCCGTCGGCCGCGTCGTCTGCGGGAACGGTTGCCGATGAACAGGCAGCGCCGATTGACGATGCCGCAGCCGAGCAGGTGGGGCCCAAGGCCGATGAGGAGCCGGCTGACGATGCCGAGGTGCACGAGCCGACCGCCGAAGAACGCGAGCTTGCCGAGAACAATGCGCTCGCCGATGTGTTCGACGAGGTGCGCAAACAGTCGGCCGATAGCGCGCTCGTGACGCCCGACAGGTGGGCCGATCAGGGGCTTATTCCCGATCATATGACGGCCGACGAGTTCGAGATGCTCGTGTATGAGTATCTCGAGGACTACCGCCGAGAGCATAAGGACGAGATCGCGGAGGAGAAGCGCGAGCGCGCCGCGAAGCGCAGCTCCGTGCGCTCGGCGACCCATGCGGTGGGCGTGCCACCGAAGATTCCCAACAGGCGCCTCGCCCAAAAGGAAGCCGACGAGGAGGCCGCGCACAAGGAAGATGTCGCGCGGGGTGAAGCCGCCGCGGGGGCGGAAGTCGATAGAGCCGCAAGCTCCGACGCTTCGGCTGCGGCCGGGGCATCGAAGGACGAACCCGCGAGCGCGCTTGCCGCGGGCACGGCGTCGGTTTCCGAAGGCGTCGATCAAGGTTCGCAAGCAGAAAACGCTGTCGCGGCGCAGGCAACCGAACCGTATGCCGCCGATGGGGCGGACGTTGCCGCGGGTGACGACGCCGATTCCGACGACCCGTTTGCAGGACTCAAGATCCCCGAGGGCTACAAGCTCGTCGAGTTGGAAGGCGAGTACGTGCTCGTTCCCGACGAAGACGCCAAGCCTGTTCGCAAGGAAATCCACTGCGAGCACATCGTGACGCTGGTCGGGCAGCGCAGCTATTATCTGTACGATTCCGATTTGATGACGAAAAGCTACGCGCACTGGGCTTTCCTAGCGGCGGAGGACAACCCGCTCGCGACGTTCGTGGATTGCGTTCGCGAGGAAGGGCGCGTGTACCCTCGTCCGCTTTCCAAGTCCGATCTGGCCAACGCGCCGTTCAATATGAGCGCGAGCAAGGTCGAGGAAACGTGGGGAAAGCTCGTCGAGTCGGGCGACTATCCCGACATCGAGCGCTGCGAGGCGTCGAACGGTGACGTGTACTTCTTCTCGACGCTGTACATGACGCGCGTGTTGGCGGAATCGCTCGCCGAATACGAGTCGGTCGAACGCAAAGCGAACGTATAGTGCGCAGAGTAACGGTGGAGGGCGCTTGCGCACCTTCCACCGTTTTCGGCCGTATATGCGGCGTTGGCGCGCTTTCTTGCTGTTCTCGGACTAGACGCAGCTTTGCTGTGGTTTCCAATCGGTAATGTGGGTCGAGAGATAGGCTATTCAAACAAAAAATAATCCAAGTGCGAGGGCATAAGCGACTTAGCCGAGTGGGGTCAAAAAGTGCAACTCTGTGACCAGGCGTTTTCCGAAGTGCAAGGTAGCTTCCTCGCACAAAGAACGTCCATGCCCTCGCACTTGGATTATTTTTTGTTTGGATAATTTCAAAATGAAGAGAATCGGTCGACCAAAGAGTGATTTCGAGTGCTTTCGGGAAATGCTCGTCTGGAAACGGGAATGCGAACATGCTGGTGAGCGTATGCGCAATCGAGTGCTATTTGAAGATTACCCATTTGCATAGGCAGAATCCCCAGATGCCCTGCATGGCCATGGTTATGAACTTGCCGACCGTTTGCGGCAAGCCGAAGGCTGCCGATGTCGCTCCGATGAACCAGGTTCCGAACAGGAAGTTCCATATATAGAGCGCGACGAACAGCGCGACGCTGCGCCAGAAATTGGTCGACGCCTTGAAGGTGACGTTGCGATTCATGAGGAAGTTGAACATGCCTGAGCACGCCACAGCGATGCAGTTCGCCAAGCCCGTCGCGATTCCAATCGCCTGCATGGCGGCGAACACGCCGAACTCGATGAACGTCTGGGCGATGGAAACGCCATAGTACGTCATAGTCTGGCGGAGAAACCCGCCTGCCCTGATGGCTTTCTGACCGCTTCTCGCACGATGCTCACTTCTTATCAGTCGCTACACCTTTGCCAGGTGCCCATTGTAGACATGTGCCTGACCCTGTCCATCTTTATTCTGCCTACGATCACGAAATCGTCTTGTCTTCTTGCTGGGTGACGCTAGAGGACTCCAGAATAAAAACTTCGCGATCTGCGCAAGTTTTTGTGGGCGATCTCGGCTCGCAAGCCATGCGCCTCGACAAAACTCCAGGTCACGAATTGCTGGATTGAGCGATACCCCAACCCGCAAACAAAGACCTGCGCAAATCGCGAGGCTTATTGAGGAAGCGCGCCAAAGCCCGTCTTCGCGGTGGACAGCCGGTGGATTGCGGCTGCCCACCGCAAGAGATCTATGGGGTATTACTCTCCTAGTCTCTTAGGCATTGCAGGACTCTTATCTTGCGGGGAATTATGAAAACGGCACGCAGCAAGAGGGCTTTCTTCTTGCTGCATTTTGTAGTCTTCCATGCTGAGTGGCACGACTTCGCCGAGCTCTCCAGGGAAATCGAGAAGAAGGTCTGGCGCGTCAGCGTAGTCCCAATACCGTCCACCGTCTATCTCATTCCACGTACCATCATCTGCTAAAACGTAGGAATACCAGTCGAAGCAAAATCCATTTGGGGACCATTTGTCTTCCGTTAGATGGACATCGCAAAGCTGAGGTCGTCCGGAGCGATCGAATATCAACCAGTATGCATCTTCGATCACGTCGTCGCGAAAGACGAAATCGGGATCGTTCGCCGTTGCTTTCGTGAACTTTCCTTCCTTATAAAGAACTGTTCTTGTTTTTGCTGCTACCGGTTGCGGCGGAAGGAAACGATAGCAAGATTGTCGTGCTATTCTGGGAGGGAAAACTGGTGCACGATCAATCAACACGATCGGCGGAGGTAGCTATGGGAGCAAGCATGAAAACAATAGATGTTGTTGCTGCGGTCATTGTTAAAGAAAATGAAATCCTTGCGACGCAAAGAGGATATGGGGAATTCGAGGGTGGATGGGAATTCCCTGGTGGGAAGATCGAGAAGGGCGAAACCCCCGAACAGGCTATTGTCCGCGAGATAAAAGAGGAGCTCAACGCAGAGATCGCAGTGAATGAGCTTCTCGTCCAGATCGAACACGACTACCCTGCTTTCCATCTGAGCATGAAATGCTACCTCTGCTCGTTGCGCGATTCGTCGTTCCAGTTGCTTGAACACCACGCGGCAAAGTGGCTCGACATGAGGCATATCGAAAGCGTTGATTGGCTTCCCGCTGATGTGAAGGTCGTGAATGCCCTCGAGGAAAGGGGTTGTTTCTAGGCATCGAGGCTGCTGAGCAGATAATCATAGAGGTCGGCTCGGACGGGCTGCTCAAGCGCATAGGTGATTTCAACGGCGCTCGTCTTTTCGTCCTCCATGACGATTTCCTTGAATTCTCCGGTCGGGTGCATTCGTCCAAGGAAGTAGAATTCTTTACCGCTATCTTTGTCGTTCTTGTTTTTGCGGACAAACAGATAGCAGCGCATTCCGTTTTGCTTCTCGTTGCTGAGACGTTTTATCTCGGGCGATTCGATGGTCCGATTACTTTTGGAGATCGCTATGATTTTACGGTCGGTCACAAAGCGATCTTCGTATTGTGTGGTGATGCTGATGGAAGGATCTTTCTCGTAGTCGATGAAGACGGGAAACGTATTGGTCTTCTCATCGTAGAAATACCCGCCGATATTTTGATAATTCGGTTCCTTTTCCCAGTTCAGAAGTATAGAAACGTCTTCGCGCGAGTACTTTTCGTTCAATACGAATCCGGTATCTTCGTAAAGATCGCTATATCGCTTTTCTGCTCGAGCGAGGCCGAATTCGACGACATCTACGACGCATTGTGCGAAATAGGGATTCTCAAGGGCGCGGGAAAAAGCGGGGCTCAGACGCAGCGAGCCTTGTTCGAAGGCGGCGACTTGCTGCCCTGCGGTCGAAAACTCTCCAAGGAGCATTCGCTTGATCGCGCATGCGCATTCTTGGCCAACATCATTTACGATTAAGGAGAAAGGGTGTGGTTCGTGGCCTGAGAGAAGGCGCTTAAGAACCAGAAGATCCTCTTTCCTCTTTCCGCTCGCAAGCTTTTTTGAGATGAATTTTAGATAGTCGAGATCCTTTTTGTCGAGCGAGCTGGGGATGCTCTTCTCGTATTTTTGCAAGAATGCAGCATAGGAATCGTATTTCCTGATGATGATAAGCGGATCGATCGCATCGTTTTCGTCGAAGTCGCGGAGGCTTGGGATGCGACCGAGGAGTTGCTTGAGGTGCTCATATTCGCTTCTGATAAGTTTCGCGTCGCCGAATCGCCCTTCTTCAAGTGCTTTGAAGATACGTTTCTCCGATATGCGATCGAACGATATCGTCGAGCAGCCGGGAATGACCTCACTTCCCTCTTTCACGACTTTCCGAAGGGTGTCCTTATTGTAGGTGCGATCTCCTGAAAGCGCGATCGGGACAAGGTAGTTTCGTTGGTAGTTGCCGATGAAGTCGAGGACGAGCGTATATTCCTTCCCTTCATGTTTCCGTAGGCCTCGGCCAAGTTGTTGGATGAAGATGATTGACGATTCCGTCTTCCTGAGCATGATGATTTGATTAAGCGAGGGGATATCGACGCCTTCATTCATAATGTCAACCGAGAAGAGGTATTCAAGCTCTCCCCGTTCAAGTTTGCAAATCGC